>NZ_JBLJBV010000096.1:0-54204 GCF_047638075.1 Phaeovulum sp. | reverse complement strand
TTCGGGTGAGGCCGGGCGTGACCAGGATCGACTTTGAGCCTTGGGAACCCGAGGAAACCGTCGGGAAGCTATGGCACTCGTTTGCCAGCCGTCTGGATGCGCCTTTGGTGCATGATGATGCGCGTGTCGATCTGAGTGAGATCGGCGGCCGGTTGGCCGTGTTCTTTCGGGGTCTCGGCGGCGCCTCTGCCGTCGAGATCAAGCCGGTTGCGCCGGAAATCAGCCACCACCGGCTCTCATTCTGGCGACGTTTGGGGGCCGAGTCTGAGCGGACGCCCCGCGCCAGTTTTGACGGCGCGTCGCTGCGCCTGCCCGAAAGCCTGTCGGTCTTTCCCGAGCGCGCCGCGAATGCCGCGCTTTACCTGTGGCTAACCGCCTGTGCGGCCCATGCTACCGGTAAAATCGGAGAGGCCGACCTGCTGCACAGCGATTTGGCTGCACTGGCCACCGCCCGCGCGACTGTCACCGCTACGCTGGAAAATGCCCCCGGCCTGCGCCCGCTTTTTCGTGATCTGAGCGCCGCCTACCTGATGCTGCGCCCCTTTCCCAAGCTACCCCACGCCGAAGCCGCGATCGAGGCATTGATCCGACATGATCTGGGCGACCCGGCCCCCCTTTCGGCGCTATCCCAAACCTACGATGCCGCGGTGCATGCCGAGGATTTTGCCCCGCTACGCCTGCCAACCGGCTATCAGCCGTTCCGCCCCGTGCCGCTATGGCCCGACCTGCGCGAATTGACGACCTCTGCCGCCTCCGAGGTGGAAAGCCGCGACACCGAAGGCACGCCCGAGCAGGGCAGCGATTCCGAGCGCACCCACCGCGCACGCCGTCGCAACGCCGATCAGGCGAACCGGACAGACAGCTTTATCTTGCACAAATTCGAGGCGATCCTGTCGTGGGCTGAGTTTTTGAACCTCAACCGCCGCGTTGAGGATGACGAAAACGACGACGCCAAGAAGGCCGCCGACGATCAGGATGAAATTGGCCTTGGACAGATTTCAAAGGCGCCTGCCACGCGGCTGAAACTGCACCTTGACCTTGCCCCCGAAGACGTCAACCGCGAAGAGCTATCAGGAATTCACACCTACCCGGAATGGGATGTGCGCACCGGCAGCTATATGCGTGATCACGTCCGCGTTCTGGCAAGCCAGCAAGAGCCCAGCTCCGAGGAACCCGAATTCCTGAAAGATCCGCGCGCAGCGCATCGCATCCGCGCTGTCAAACGTCAGTTCGAGGCGATGCGCCCCGGCCGGATCATGACGTCGGGCCATCTTGATGGCGATGAGTTGGACATCGAGGCGGCCGTGCGTGCGCGCGCCGATCTTCTGGCCACCGGCCAGGCGGGCGAGCGGATCTGGCGTCAGACCCGGCCACAGGCCCGCGACCTAGCCGTGTCGATCCTGCTGGATGTGTCACGATCTACCGAGAGCGCGGTTACGGGGCGTCAGGTTATTGATATTGAACGTGAAGCCTTGACCGCCCTTGCTTGGGGTCTGGATGCGTGCAGCGATGATTTCGCTATCAACGCGTTTTCGTCTTTACGCCGCGATCGCGTTTATATGCTGGGCTGCAAGGAATTTGGTGAACCGATGAGCCGCACGGTCGAGGCCCGGATTGCGGGGTTGCGACCGGGTTTTTACACGCGGCTTGGGGCAGCCATGCGCCATGCCAGCGCCGATCTGGCGCGCCAAAGCAAAAAACGCCGTCTGCTTTTGGTAATCACTGATGGAAAGCCCAACGATCTTGACCATTACGAGGGCCGCCACGGCATCGAAGATAGCCGTATGGCCGTTCGCGAAGCACGCCGCGCCGGTCACGCGGTCTTTGGCATCACGGTTGATCGGCAGGGCAAATCGTGGTTTCCGCGGATGTTTGGACGCGGCGGCTATGCGCTGATCCCGCACGCCGACCATCTGACCGCAGCCCTTCCTGAAATCTATCGTCAATTGGTGGGCGCATGACAGAACCTTCTAACCCGCAACCGCTGGAACAGCTTTCGGCTATCGATCAGCTTCCGGGCGATCTGATGATGTGGGTTCTGATCATTTCAGAACTTTTGGTTTTTGGCGCCGGTCTTGCCGCTTTCTTGGCCGTCAGGATCACCGATCCCATCGGTTTTGCAGAGGCGCAAGACCATCTCTTTCGGGCCGGGGCCGGTCTGAATACGTTGGTTTTGGTCACCTCGGGTTTCCTGGCCGCGTTGGCGGTTCGGGCGGCTCATGTCGGGCTGATTTGGCGCACCCGCGCATTGTTGGCGGGCGCTTCGGCGTTGGGGGTCGTGTTTCTTGTCATCAAGGGCATGGAATACGCTGCGAAGTTTGCACAAGGCATCGGCACGGAAACACACCCGTTCTTTACATTTTACTATCTGCTTACCGGCTTTCACGCCGCGCATGTGGTATTTGGTATTTTGATACTTGCCGTGGTTGGCTACCGCTGTACCCCGCGCACGGTTGAGGTTGGCGCAGCCTTTTGGCATATGGTCGATCTGGTCTGGGTGCTGCTGTTCCCTGTCATCTACTTGCTGAGGTAACCATGTCTGACCCTTTGATCCGCGCATGGATATGGCTTGTTGCGCTGTCGGGCGTGTCGACAGCGCTGTCGATTGCGGTCGCACGGGGGGCACTCAGCGGTCCGATGATCAGTGTGGGGGGCGCCCTGATTTTGACTCTGGCTTGGGCGAAATCCCGGATAATTCTCGTGCAGTATCTGGGGCTTGCAGAGGCGCCATTCTGGCGGCGTGGCTTTGAAATGGTGCTTGCGTTTTACGCGATCTTGCTGCTTGGCCTTTATCTGGCCGGCTGATCAGCGCCAAAGTGGGGCAAAGCTGGCCATGATGCCCTGCGCCTTGGCCAGCACACGGTTCATGACGCCTGCGCGACCTACATATCCGGTTTCCAACCGTTCCATCACGACTTCGGGCGGGCAGGGGCGGCCGCTGATCGGGTCAAAATAGCGCGGATAAGCGATTAGCGCGGCATGGGTCAGCTGCAGAAGATCGGGTCTTGCGCTGCGCCGCGCCACCTTCGGCCCCAGATCATGCGTCAGCCCCCAACCGGCGTAGAACGGTGCGCCCAGACAGGTGACCCGCTTGCCGCGGACCAGCGCCTCAAACCCCAGCAGCGAGGTCATCGTCCAAACCTCATCGACGGCGTCGATCTGGGCGACCGGATCGGCATGGGCTGCCACAACATCTGCATAGAGCCCGGCTGATTGGGGGTCGATCCTGCCGGGGCGCAGACCGGCCTCAACATCGGGGTGAGGTTTGAAAATGATAATTGCGGCTGGGTTTTCGGCCCGAACCTGCGCGAGAAATGCAAGATTAGTGCAAACCTTACCGCCCCCACACCGGATTGATGCATCATCCTCGACCTGCCCCGGCACCAGAATCCGGCGCCCTTCTGGCAGGATGAGCAGGGCAGGGTTGCGCAGGTTGTATTTTGACAGGCCCGCCCTGCGAATGGTCGCCAATAGCCTCTCGGCCCGCAGTTTCCCGCCGGGCAGAGGTGGCGCGGCAATCAACGCCTCAAGGTCCGAAGGCCGCGCCGGATCATAGTAGATCCCGCGCTGATCTGTCACCAGTGACAGCGCCGCCACCAGATCAGCGCCCAACCCGCGAGAGCGCACGAATCCATCCTCGACCCGTACCACGGCAATGCCCTGCGCCTGCGCCGCCAGATCGGGGGTTTCCTTGCCCGCCCAGACCAGAATACCCCGGCCCGTCGCACGGGCCTTGGCAACCGCGCCCGCAGCGTCACGGGCAAAAACCAAGGGCCGTTCGCGGCCAAAGACCTTTTGCAGTGCGCCACGTTTCCACAGCCGCATCCCCAGCGCCACATGGCCCACGCGGTCGGCGCGGTAGCTACGCACCTCGGCTTCCAACTGGTCGACCACCTCGGAAAAGCTGCACAGTCTGTCGCGGCAGGGATCATACCACAGGGGTGCGAGGATGTGGGAGACCGCGAAAATCTGTGCCCGCGTCAGCGTCCTTTGGCGCCGCGCCACCGGGCTTTGATCAACCGTCAGCCCCCAGCCCGCATAAAACGGCTGGCCAAAGACCCGCGGCTTATGCCCGGCCAGAATTGCCTCATAGCCCAGTTGCGATGACACCGTGTAAACAGCAATCGCACCCTCCAAGAGCGCCCAGGGCGAGATTGGATCGCGCAAGAGCATGGTGCGCGCGTCACCGTGCCTGTCATCAAAGTGACCACCGCGCAGACCCAGCATGGTTTCTGGATGGGTTTTGATCACAATCCGCGCGCCGGGGTTTTCAATCTGCGCATAGGCCAGCATTTCCCGAAACGTCGCCGCCGTGGCCCCGCCGTGCCGGATCGAGGCATCGCCTAACGTCTGGTCCACCACCAGCACATAGCCGGGCGACGGCGGTAAAAGCGTCTCGTCAAAGTTGTTGTATTTTGACAGAACCAACGCCTGCAACCGTGCTATTCCGTCCCGGGCCTGTTGCAAAATGTTGGTATCGTCCAAGGGGGCAGTCGCCAGTAACTGCTCGATCCGCGATGGGGTGGCGCTGTCAAAATGCACGCCCATAGGGTCAATCAACAGGCCCAATGGCGCATCCCCCATGCGCCCCGGCCGGACCGAGCGCAGGAACGCATCCTCCAGCCGCACCAGACCCGCACCGCGTTTGGCCGCCACCGCCTCACCGCGCGCGGCATAGGGGCTGCGGCCCCAGACCGCCACCCCGTCACCCGGCCTCGGTAGACCCAACCGCAAATCATACCCCGCCAGCGCCAGTATCCGGCGCAACCTGGGTTGGCGCAAGAAGCCGCCATTATAAAAGAAAAGCCGCCGGGAACCGGTCCCGGCGGCGTGGTTTCTGTCTGTCTTATGCATCAGTCCCCGGCAATGGAGTTCAGCGTATTGGCCGTGGCCAAGGGGCCAGTCAGCGCTGAAAGCGTCTTTTGCCATTGCACATAGGGGGCCTCGGTCACATAGACGGTGTCGCCGTCGCGCACCACAAAATCGCGCGCCATGAATATGCCGTTGGGTTCGGTCAGGTTCAACACATAGACCATGCGCTGATCGCCTTGCAGATCGTTCCGGCCCAGAACGGAATTGGCGATCTCGGCTGGCTCGTTACGAAAGATGAACACCCCGGTTGGATCTGCCAGATTGGATTTCAGCCCGCCTACGGTCGCGATCGCCTCAATCGCGCTTAGCGTTTGCGTGTCAAACGGCACGCGGGCCTGCGTGCCTGTTGCCCCAAGCGAGGTGAACGCCCGCTTGTCTTCCTCGACCAGGATCACGTCGCCCGGGCGCAAGGCGATATCCATTTTTGGGTTGGCGTAAAGGTCAGTCAGCCAGATCTTGCCCGAATGCCCGCCGCGTTTGACTGTCACTGTTGCGATCTCGGGTTTGACCGAAACACCGCTTGCCCGCGCCAGCATGGCCGACAAGGTGCGTGTCGGGCGCTCGATCGGGTAGACGCCTTGTCCGCCAACCGCACCCATTACCGAAACCGTCGCACCATTGCCCGCCAGCCGCTGCACCGAGACCTGCGGGTCCGGTGTCTGCGCGTCCAGCTTTGACGTGATGACCTGGCGCAACGCCTCGGGCGAGTTGCCCGCCGCCTTGATCCGTCCGGCATAGGGCACAAAGATATAGCCTTCGCCGTCAACCTGCACTTCTGACAATTGTGTTGAGTTCGCACCCTTGCCCGCCAGTAACCCGTCATCGACGTTTTCCCAAACCGTCAGGCCCAGTGTATCGCCGGGCCTGATCTCATCTGATCCGACGATTCCAGCGCCCTGAAACCCCGACGAAAACCCAAGCGCCGGCACAACCGCCGTCGCCCGCGTGACACGATCGTTGACGGTGACAACAAAGGAATCACCTTTTTGCTGCACGGAACCTGAAAAAATCTCATCTTTACTGGGGCCAGAGCGAGGCAAACTACAGGCCGCAACGCTTCCTGCAAGCACCACGAGGGCGGCGAGGCGCGCCCCCCGGTAAGTCCAAAGTTTCACTGCTCAGGCTCCTCTTGCCGGGAAATTGCCTTTCCGTTTGCGGGCAAGGCTACAGAAACGCGACAAAAATATCCAGCGCGCTTAACTCACTACCCGCAACTGTTGCCGTGGTGCCGCTTTGCCGGTTGTCAGCGCGTCATAGGGGTCTTCGGGGGTCAGCATCATGTCAACTACCTGGCGCATCAACTGCCGGCGGCCGCGCGCTGAATAAAACCCGCCCGGCACCTGACTGGTTTCCAGCAGATAGTGCCGGTAGTCGCGGTAGGCGCGGCTGTCGGGGCGACTGGGGGCAGCGAAAAATTCGGGCAAGGGCTGTGGTGAAACGAATTCGGGATGGTCAAAGACCGCGCGGCCAAAGGCTTTCAGCGGTAGCCCCCGCCACAGCACCTGTTGCGCGGCGGTGGAATTTACCGTCACCGCCGACCGCGCCTGCGCCAGCAACCCCGCCAGTTTGCCGCCGCGCACGAAATGCACCCGGTCGGCCACCCCCTGCGCCTGCGCCGCCTTGCGGATCGCGCGGCGCACCGGGGCACGGCCATCTTCCAACGGGTGGGCCTTGAACACCAGATGGTGGTGGCGCGGCGCGCCCCTGGCAAAGCCGTCGATGCATAATTCGACAAATTCCGTCTGCGAGGTGAAGGACGAATGCGCCCGAAAGCTTGCGTCATGTTCCAATTGCATCAGCACCAGATGAAACGGAAACCCACCATAGCGGATGCGCAGCGTCGCCCACCAGCGCTGCGCGATATGCACCGGCATCAGCGCCAGTTGCTGCAGATAAAGCCGGAATTCGCCCGCTACGCTGACCCCCCGATGTGGGCGAAAATTGCGGTAGCGACCGTTACGCGCCATCACAAAAAAATGGTAAAGCGCGCCGTAAAAGATGTGGTGACGCATATCGCCCCAACGTGCCGGGGCCAGGGGTTGCTCGATCTGCGAATGTGCCAGCGCCGCGCGCATACCGGCCACATCCATGGCCATCAGCCGCGAATTCCCGTTCGACCCGCCCCGTTCATAGGTCACCCAATAGGGCCGCAGATAGCCCTCTTCAAAGACATGCACCCGAACCCCTGCCGCATTGGCCGCCGCAACTGCCTGCGCGTGGATCGGGCGGGTGTCGCCGTATAGCACCAGATCGGTCACGCGCCTTTCAGCAATCAGGCCGGCAATCCGGGCGGGCCAATCCTCGGCCCGGTCGGTATAGCGGATCAGGCTTTCGGGGTGAAACCAGAAACTCTCATCCCCGCGGTTAAAGCTGACATGCCAGACCGTGCCGCCCGCCTTGCGCAGCATTTTTGCCAGTTGATGGAAGAATGGCCCATGCGGACCTTGCAGCATCAAAAAGGTTCTTTGGTTCGTCATCGACGGTCCTGCCAAGGGGTTTGCCCCGATATGCCTGATTTGACGACAAAAATCGTTTCTGTCACGGGTTAAGTTGCGGGTGGGCACCCGCAAGGCCCGGTGTTGCCCCGCAAGAGACCTCAATACCCGGCACCTAGCGCCCTTGCGACTCTGCCCGGTGGGGGCTAGGCAGGGACAACGCAACTTGGGGGATTTGATGTTCACCGGGATCATCACCGATATGGGCGAGGTGCTGGCGCTGACCCGCGCGGGCGATCTGCGCGCGCGGATCGGAACGCGCTATGATGTGGCGGGCATCGACATTGGCGCGTCAATCGCCTGCGATGGCGTCTGCCTGACGGTCATCGCCACGGGCACAGACCCGCAACACTGGTTTGAGGTGCAGATTTCTGCCGAATCCGTGGCGCGCACCAATATCGACACCTGGGCCCCCGGCAAACGCATCAACCTTGAACGCGCGCTGAAGGTCGGGGACGAACTGGGCGGCCATATCGTTTCAGGCCATGTCGATGGTCTGGCCGAAATCGTCGCGATGCGCGATGAGGGCGACAGCACCCGCTTTACCTTTCGCGCGCCGCATGCGCTGGCCGGGTTTGTCGCGCAAAAGGGCTCGGTCGCGCTGAACGGCACGTCGTTGACGGTAAACGAGGTGACAGGCACCGACTTTGGGGTGAATATCATCCCGCATACGAAATCTGTCACCACCTGGGGCGATGCCCGCGTCGGGGACGGGGTGAATCTCGAAATTGATACGCTCGCGCGCTATGTCGCGCGGCTGGCGGAGTGGAAAGCATGACGTTTGAAAAACCCGGCCCGGTAGAGGAAAACTGGCGCAACGCCATTTCAGCAGTCGAGGACATCATCGAAGATGCCCGCAATGGCCGGATGTTCATCCTTGTGGATCACGAAGACCGCGAGAATGAGGGCGATCTGGTGATCCCCGCGCAGATGGCCACGCCGGATGCAATCAACTTCATGGCGATGCACGGCCGCGGGCTGATCTGCCTCGCGATGCCCGGCAGCCGGATTGATGCGCTGGGCCTGCCGCTGATGTCGCCCAAGAATTCGTCGCGCCACGAAACCGCCTTCACCATGTCGATCGAGGCATGCGAAGGCGTGACCACTGGCATTTCGGCGCATGACCGGGCGCGCACGATTGCCGTTGCTATCGATGCGTCCAAAGGCGCCGCCGACATTGCCACACCGGGCCATGTCTTTCCGCTGCGCGCCCGCGAAGGCGGCGTTCTGGTGCGCGCGGGCCATACCGAGGCGGCAGTAGATGTGGCGCGGTTGGCGGGACTGAATCCCGCCGGGGTGATCTGCGAGATCATGAATGAAGACGGCACCATGGCGCGCCTGCCGGACCTGGTTGCCTTTGCGCAGCGGCACGGGCTGAAGATTGGCACCATTTCCGACCTGATCGGCTATCGCCGCCGCTATGATAACCTTGTGAACGAAGTGGCGCAGCGGGCCGTGACCTCGGTTTACGGCGGACACTGGGCGATGCGTGTCTTTGCCGATGAAACCCATGGGGCGGAACATATCGTTCTGACCATGGGCGATATTTCCTCGGCCGAGCCGGTTCTCGTGCGGATGCACGCGCTTGATCCGCTGGATGACGTGTTGGGCCTTAATCCCGGTCATGCGGGTCAACTGCCTGCCGCGATGCGCATGATTGCGGATGAAGGTCGCGGCGTGGTCGTGCTGCTGCGCGATACGGCGCTGAAAATTGCCACCCCCGGCGAGGTTAGCCCGCAGATCCTGCGCCAATACGGGCTTGGCGCACAGATACTTTCGGCCCTTGGCCTGTCAAAGCTGGTGCTTTTGTCCAATTCGGGCAGGCCAAAGGTTGTTGGGCTTGAGGCTTATGGTCTGACCATCGAGAGCACCCGCCCGATTGAGACGCCCTACGCGAAACCCGAGGATTGATCCCATGGCCGGACATGAAACCCATTACGTTTTGCCGATGCCAACGTTTGATAAACCGGTGCGTCTGCTGATCGTCGTGGCCCCTTACTACAAAGATATCGCTGACAATCTGGTTGCCGGTGCGCGGGCTGTTGCCGCCACCGCCGGGGCGGTCGTGGACCTGATCGAGGTGCCCGGCGCGTTAGAGGTGCCTACAGCCATCGCGATGGCCGCCCGCATGGCTGATTATGATGGCTTTGTCGCGCTGGGCTGTGTGATTCGCGGCGAAACTACCCACTACGATACGGTCTGCAATGACAGTTCGCGCGCGCTTGCGATGCTGGGGTTGGACGGGGTCTCAATCGGCAATGGCATCCTCACGGTTGAAAACCGCCCCCAGGCCGAGGTTCGTGCCGATCCCGAGGGCCAGAACAAGGGCGGCGGGGCGGCCGCTGCGGCCTTGCATCTGGTCGCGCTTTCCCGCAAATGGGCGGGCCGGACCAAGGGTATTGGATTCCGCCCATCGGGCGAGACGATCCTATTGGCCGGTGACCCAGAAGGATACCCGACCGCATGACGACCCCCGAGCCCGCCGCCCCCACGCGCAAACCAACGCTGGAAGAAAAGCGCCAGCGTAAATCCGCAGCCCGGCTTTATGCCGTGCAGGCGCTGTTTCAGATGGAGGCAGCAGGACAAGGCGTGGACCGTGTGCGTTCCGAATTTGAAAACCATCGCTTTGGCGCTGTCTATGAAGGCGATGAGATGGCTGAAGGCGACACCAACCTGTTCCGCCGTCTGCTGGATGACGCGGTGATGTGGCAGGCAAAGATTGACCAGGCCACCGATAACGCCCTGTTGGCCGCTTGGCCGATTGACCGGATCGACCCGACCTTGCGCGCTCTTTTTCGTGCCGCAGGGGCAGAATTGGTCACCCCCGCGACCCCCCCCAAAGTGGTGATCAACGAATTTGTCGATGTCGCGCGCGCATTTTTTCCCGAAGGAAAAGAGCCGAAATTTGTCAACGCCGTGCTGGACCATATGGCCCGCGCGTTCCGCCCCGAGGCGTTCAGCTAACGCACGCGGGGGGGTATGCGCCGCCGATCTCTCGCGTTGCCGCCCAAGGCAGAAACCTTGGTCCCCTCGGGTGTCATACAGGGTTGCGCGGTCGGGGCGGTTGATTTTTGCGTCACCGCACTACATGTTCAACCACACCCTTCGGAGACCCAAGATGCCGCAACTCGTCCGCCTGTATCTGCGCAACATTGCGATTGGATCATGCCTTTCGGTCGTATTTGTCGGGCTGTTGATGTGGTTCAATGTCGGGAACCTGTGGCACCTGATCTCTACCTCTGATGTGGGGATGATCGCGGTGGCGCTTTTGGTCGTCTTTAACGCGGTGGTGTTTTCGGGCGTTCAGTTCGCCATCGCCGTTATGCGGATGGCCGATCCCGAGGATGGCGGCCAAGGGGGTAAGCGCGATGAAATCCCAATTACCGGTGATCTGATCCCGGTTCCCTCTGCGGCCCGTAAGGGCGCAAATTAAGCCAAATATATCGAAGCGTTAAGGCGGCGGGATCCGCAGCGGCCGTGCCGCGCGTTTTTTCCCGAGAGCCTGGTTTTACCAGGTGGTAGCCAGATATCAGGACCAGGATCCTGACAGAGCCAGCCGCCTCGGAGTTGCTTATCGGCCACTGGAAAAGTGCCGGTCACGAGAAGAGCAGAACCCGCCAGCACCACAGATAGGGCGCGCATTGCCGATATACAAGGCTTGCACGATGTTCGTTCTTTGTTCATCATGACCGGATGACCCGACCTTACCCTGATCAACCCTTGCAACCGGGCCAAATGCTGGCGCGCGGCGTCGCGCGCGCAATGTTGGGGATTGATTTTGTGTCGGTGCCCGAATTCACCCCTGCCCCGGGCCTGCGGGTTGATCTTATGTGTTTGGGGCCAAAGGCGGAAATCTGGATTGTTGAGTGTAAATCCTGCCGGGCGGATTTTCAGGCGGACCGCAAATGGCAAGGGTATTTGCCGTGGTGTGATCGCTTCTTTTGGGCGGTGGATGCCGACTTTCCGGTCGAAATCCTACCCGACCAGACCGGCCTGATTCTGGCCGACCGTTATGACGCCGAGGTGCTGCGTCTGGGCCCGGAAATGCCGCTGCCGGCGGCCCGCCGCAAGGTGTTGTTGCGCAATTTTGCGCGTACTGCTGCGGTCAGGCTGCACGGGTTGCGTGACCCGGGCGTTATGGTCACTTCTTCGGTTTAGATTTTGGCGCCCTTTGGGTCATGGCGCGGGCTGCCTCGGCGGCGGCACGCAGTTCCTCGGCAATCTCGTCGGCTTCTTCTGGCTCGAAATCCAAGGGCAATTCAATGCCTTCTGCCTCAATATACAGGCGTACCATGCCCAATGTCGTGGGGCCGATCTGCACATTGGCCGCAATATCGCTTTGCTTGTCTATGCCCATCAAATTCTCCGATGCAGCCGGTTTTGCCCAAGGTCTGGCGCGTTCACAGGCGTAATAGCGTGTGGGTTTGTGGCGGGTTAACCTGTCTTGGCAGCGCGGGCAAGAGGGGCCGGGATCTAAGGTTGTGACGCATAGCCCCTTGCAATCGGGTCGTACTGAGGCTAAATCCCCGCGCAGTGCAGCTTTAGCTCAGTTGGTTAGAGCACCAGATTGTGGATCTGGGGGTCCCCCGTTCGAGCCGGGGAAGCTGTACCACAATTTCCCGAAAGTTTGGTCGCAAGAGCGTCTCGAAGTTGGGCAAAGGCCCCGGCTTTGCGGTTGGATCCGGCCAAAGGATCTATGTGCCGCTTAGCCGTGGCGCGGTATCTTCGTCTGCCACGCCTTGGGCGAAACGCGCAAAAGCCTTGCGCCAACTGGGTGCCAGTTGGGTCAGTTCGGCCAGCTCTGCGGCCTTTTCCGGGGCGATGCGGCGTGTCAACCGGGCCTGTGTTACCAGCCGCACAGACCATTGTGGGCAGGGCCGTTCAACCACCTCTATCAGGTCCCCAGGGGCGACATGGCCGATGGTCAGCACCCGGTAATACCAGCCGGTACGCCCGGTATTTTGAAACCTGAAGGCCATCTTGTTGTCGCCCATATGGGCGTTAAGCTTCCAGCAGGGTTGCCGACCCTGACTGATTTGGACGGTGGCGGTGCCAAGGGTCAGAATATCTCCGATGCAAAGGGTGTCTTCGGTCATCCCCAATGTCGAGATGTTTTCGCCAAACCGCCCCGGAAACAGATCGCTGCGCCCCAGTTCGGTTTGCCATTTTGGGTAATGTTCCGCCGCGTAGTGATGGATCGCCTTTTCCGGGCCGCCATGGAAGGTCAGATCCGCCTGCGCGTCCCCGACAATCCCCGTGGGCGTAATCTCAAGCCGGGTCGTGACCGGGTGTTTGACGATTGCAGATGCCGGCCTGCCCACCCAATGGGTTTCTGCCTGACCGATAAAAAGCGCCCCTATTGTCGTCGTCAAAGTCATGCTTGACCCCGTTCAATACAAATTTCTTCGGTCCGGATGCGGTGCAGCGCTGCCCCAACACGGTCTGAGAATGTCGGGCGGTATACGCCATCTATATAATTGGCTGACATCGTGCGCGCAATGAAGTCCGGTTGTAACAGTAAAGGGATGGGGGTCATAATTTTGGCGCGATAATTTCAAAACTCTCCTTATGGTTGTTTTTTGTGATGAAGCAGTTAGAGTGCCGATGGTCGATTGATCAACGGAGTAGATTATGCGCCTCATCACGCCGGTTTTGTTGTGTGGTGGCGCGGGAACACGGCTCTGGCCTTTGTCACGCGCAAGCCTGCCCAAGCAGTTCGCTGTAATTTGTGGCGATCAAACCCTTTTTCAGCTTACGGCCCGGCGGCTACACGGTTCTGGGTTTGCTGCCCCGCTTATCATTACCCACACTGACTTTCGCTTTATTGTGGCCAAACAGTTGGCGGCTGTCGGGGTTGATCCGGGCCCGGTTCTGCTGGAACCAGAGGGGCGCAATACCGCGCCCGCGATACTGGCGGCCGCGCTGCATTTGGCGGCAGTTGACCCCGGCCGGTTGATGTTGGTCGTGCCCTCGGATCACGTTATCCCGGACGAGGCGGCGTTTCGTGCGGTGGTGGCAACCGGGGTTGCGGCGGCGTTGGCGGGTGATCTGGTTACCTTTGGTATTTCCCCGACCCGGGCAGAAACCGGCTTTGGCTATCTGGAAACAAGGGATATGTCGGCCTTGTGCCGGGTGCGCCGGTTTGTTGAAAAACCTGCACCGGATGAGGCGGCGCGCATGGTGGCATCCGGCCAATACCTTTGGAACGCGGGGATATTCCTTGCCACCGCAGCGACGATGCTGGCTGCGTTTCGCGCTCACGCGCCACAGCTTTTCGGGCCGGTTCAGGCCGCCTTGGCGGATGCGCGGGCCGACCTTGGGTCTTTGCGCCTTGCCCCCGCGCCATGGGCCAAGACAGAGGCGGTTTCAGTTGATTACGCGGTGATGGAACATGCCAAAAACCTGTCGGTCGTGCGCTATACCGGCGAGTGGTCTGATTTGGGCAGTTGGGAGGCGGTCTGGCGTGCCAGCGCGCCCGATGCAGAGGGTGTCGCAACCGTAGGCGCGGCGCAGGCGCTGGGGTGCCGTGATACGCTGTTGCACGCGGATGGCGGTGGGCCGGCGCTGATCGGTATGGGGTTGGAGGGGATCATCGCGGTATCGACCCCGGATGCGGTACTGGTTGCAGACCGCAGATGCGCGCAAGAGGTGCGCCGCGTGGTCGAGGTGCTTGGGTTGGGTGCCGGCGCTGGCAATGCGACGCTGCGTCATTTGGCAGGCGGCACGGTCGAGGTTCTGGCCGCAGGGTTAGGCTATACGTTGCGCCGGGTGGTGCTGTATCCGGGGGGGGTGATGCATACACAGGCCCCGCTGGGCTGGGGTGAAACCTGGCGGCTGGTATCGGGCGAAGCACAGCTTGTGCAGGGCGAATGGCTGCGCAAAGTGGCCGTTTTTCAAGCGGTTGACGTTGCGCCGGGCGCGGCCGTGACGGTTGAGAATCCGGGCGACGTGCCTGCTGTTTGGGTTGTGATGCAGGTCGGAAATGGCATCGCGGGGGCGGGCGAAGATACCGCCGCCGATGCCGCCCCGCTGCCTCGGGAAGTCGCGCATATTGCCGCGTGCTGAGCGCTGGTCACGGCTTTGGCGGGCGGATATGTTGATCCGAACGGGGCCGGGGTAACCCAGGTCCCAGCCAGTGATAAACGGAGGGGCGCGGGTGCAAGAACTGACCTGTTTCAAGACCTATGACATCCGGGGCCGGGTCGGCGTTGATCTTGACCCGGCTATCGCGAAACGCATTGGCCGTGCCTTTTGCGAGGTGCTGGCGGCGCGCCGTGTGGTGGTGGGCCGCGATTGCCGCGAAAGCTCGGGTCCGTTGGCCGAGGCGCTGATTGAAGGGCTGTTGGAAAGCGGTGCAGAGGTGCTGGATATCGGCCTGGCGGGCACCGAAGAGATGTATCACGCAACGCATCATTTTGGTGCCGATGGCGGGATTGAGGTCACAGCATCGCACAACCCGATCGACTATAACGGGATGAAACTGGTTGGCCCCCATGCCACCCCCATTGACCCCGACCGCACCTTGGGCGCGGTGCGCCGCCTTGCCGAAAGCGGCGAATTTGCCGCCCCGCAGCGGGGGGGCGTGCGCCGCGATGCAACCCACGCACGGGCTGCCTATGTGCAGACGGTGATGAAGTTTGTGGACCCGGCGGCGCTGCGCCCGCTGACCATTCTTGTCAATTCCGGCAATGGCGTGGCGGGCCCGGCGTTCGACGCCGTGGCAGTCGAACTTGAGGCCCATGGCGCGCCCTTGCGCTTTGTCCGGATGCACCATGACCCGGATGGAAGTTTTCCAAACGGCATCCCCAACCCGCTTTTGCCCGAGAACCAGCCGATCACCGCAAATGCGGTGCGCGCCCACGGCGCCGATATGGGCGTGGCATGGGATGGCGATTTCGACCGCTGCTTTTTCTTTGACGCAGACGGGCAGTTCATTGATGGCGAGTATATTCTGGGCCTGCTGGCGGCGGTGTTTCTGGAAAAGCACCCCGGCGAACAGATCGTGCATGACCCTCGTGTGGTGCTTAATACGCTTGATGTGGTGGCAAAGGCCGGGGGGCGGGCTGTTCTGTCGGCGACCGGACATGTCTTTATCAAACAGAAGATGCGCGAAACGGGCGCTGTTTACGGCGGAGAAATGTCTGCTCACCACTATTTTCGGGATTTTGCCTATTGCGACAGCGGCATGATCCCCTGGCTTTTGGTGGCGGAGCTGATGGGCCGTAGCGGCACCAGCCTGGCCGATTTGGTGGCCGACAGGCGGGCAAGATTTCCGTCATCCGGTGAAATCAACTTTCGGCTGTCGGACCCGGTGGCGGCAATGGCCGCCGTGCGCGCGGCCTATGCCCCCGGCGCGCTGATGGTCGAGGATATGGACGGGATGAGCCTTACCTTTGAGGATTGGCGTTTCAACCTGCGGGCGTCCAACACCGAGCCCGTGGTGCGGTTGAACGTCGAGGCCAAGGGTAACGCCGCGCGTGTGGCCGAGGGCGTGGCCGGTATCCGGTCGGTGCTGGCCGGGTTTGCCGCACCCTAGGGCGATGCGGTGACCGCCACGCAATACCGGGTTGCGCCAAGCCAAAGGGTGCCTCTAAAGTCATCCGGTCAAGTGTGACGATAACCTATTGCACGACGGGAGAAGGATTATGACGAAACGTTTCAACGCCATTGTGGGCCTTGTGATGGCCCTGGGTCTGACGACTGGCCCTGCGGTGGCACAGGATATGACCTTTTTCCGCATTGGCACCGGCGGCACGGCAGGCACCTACTATCCGATCGGTGGGCTGATCGCCAACGCGATTTCAAACCCGCCGGGGTCGCGCGAATGCGATCAGGGCGGATCGTGCGGCGTGCCGGGGCTGGTGGCCTCGGCTTTGGCGGCCAACGGTTCGGTGGCGAACGTGAACGCGATTGCCGGTGGCACGCTGGAATCCGGCTTTGCGCAGTCGGACGTGGCAAGCTGGGCCTATAGCGGCACCGGGATCTGGGAAGGCAAACCCGCAGTCGAAAAACTGCGTGCGATTGCAAACCTTTACCCCGAAAGCATCCATCTGGTCGCGCGCGCCGATGCGGGCATTTCCGGTGTGGCAGACCTGAAGGGCAAGAAAGTGTCGATGGACGAGCCCGGCTCTGGCACGCTGGTCGATGCGCGGATCATCCTTGAGGGCTATGGCCTAAGCGAGGATGACGTTCAGGCTGAATTTTTGAAGCCCGATCAGGCCGCTGACCGGATGCGCGACGGCGCGATGGATGCGTTCTTTTTCGTGGGCGGCTTTCCGGCCGGCGCGATTGCCGAACTGGCCAGCCAGCATCCTGTGACGCTGGTGCCGATCCGCTGCGAAGAGGCGGGCGACACCTGTGAGAAGTATCCCTTCTTTGCCAGCGATATGGTGCCGGCCGGCACCTATCAGGGCGTGGACGTAGACACCCCAACCCTGTCGGTAGGCGCCCAGTGGATCACCAGCGCCGACCAGCCCGAAGAACTGATCTACGGCATCACCAAGGCGCTGTGGAACGAAAACACCCGCAAGCAGTTTGATGCAGGTCACGCCAAAGGCAAGCTGATCCGCGCCGAGACCGCGCTGGCGGGTGTGGGTATTCCACTGCATCCGGGGGCCGAGCGTTTCTACAAGGAAGCCGGCCTGCTGAAGTAAGCCAGACGAGGCGAGCCATTGCGCAGGGCGGCCATACACGGGTGGCCCTGCGTTCGCATTTTCAGAGGCGGGATAGATGAACGAAAAGCATGACAAGACCGAAGCCGCGGGTGACCCGCCTGTTCTGACAACAGCGGACCTGGCCAAGCTTGAAGAACGGTTTGACCCCGAAATGCGGTTTCGCAGTCTTGGCCGGTCGCTGACGATCCTGTCAGCGACGATCATGTTTTTGCTGTCATGTTATCACTTCTACACCGCCGGTTACGGTATTCCGCGGGCAACGACGCACCGCGGCATCCATATGGCGGTTACGATTTTTCTGGTATTTCTCAGCTTTTCGGCCTTTTCCGACCGGCCCGTGCGCGCCGGGATATTGGCCCCGTTTGGGTTACCGCTGGCGGATTGGGTGCTGGCTATCGCCGGGGCGGTGGCGGCGCTTTATGTGCCGTGGATCTATGACCAGCTTGCGTTTCGCGTGGGCAACCCGCTGCCGATCGACATTGTGATGGGCACCATCTTGATTGTCGTGCTGTTGGAGGCGACGCGCAGATCCATGGGCTGGCCGCTGCCGGTGATTGCGATCCTGTTCATGGCCTATGCCTATTTTGGCCGTTCGATGCCGGGGATACTGGTGCATCCGGGGGCAAGTTGGTCCAATATCGTCAACCATCTTTATCTGACGTCGCAGGGTATTTACGGCACCGCGCTGGGGGTGATTGCAACCTATGTGTTCCATTTCGTGCTGTTTGGCGTGATGGCGACCAAGATCGGGCTGGGGCAGTTGTTCATTGACCTCGCCTCGGCGCTGGCGGGGCGATATGCGGGCGGGCCTGCCAAGGTTGCGGTGCTGTCGTCTGCGATGCTGGGGTCGATTTCCGGGTCGTCCATTGCCAATACGGTGACGACGGGGGCGCTGACCATTCCGGCGATGATCCGCATTGGCTATCCGCGCCACTTTGCAGCGGCGGTTGAGGCGGCTGCCTCGACCGGGGGGCAGATCACGCCACCGGTCATGGGCGCTGTCGCGTTCCTGATGATCGAGTATCTGGGTCTGCCGCTGACCACGATTCTGACAGCGGCGCTGGTGCCGGCCTTCATGCACTTTTTTGGGGTGCTGGTGCAGGTCCACCTTGAGGCCCGCCGCCTGGGCCTGCGCGGCCTGAGCCGGGATGAGCTGCCCAATGCCTGGCGCGTGTTCAAATCAGGCTGGCTGTCGACGGTGCCACTTATCTTGCTGATCGTGGTGCTGCTTAGCGGGCGCACGCCCTTTGCCGCTGCGTTCTGGGCAATCACCTCCTGTATCGCAGTTCTGTTGGTGCAAAAGCTGATCGCAATGGGCGTGGTGCGCGGGTTGCGCGCGGCGGCCGAGGATCTGTGGGAAGGGTTTGTTCTGGGCGCCAAACAGTCGCTGGCGATCACCGCTGCGGCGGCTTTGGTGGGGGTCGTGATCGGCGTGGTGACGCTGACCGGCGTGGGCTTCAAGATCGCCTACATGGTCACTGGCGTTGCCGCTGATTGGGCCACGTCGGTGTCGGGGTGGCTGTCGGTGCTGCCGTTTGAGGTGATGGGCGTCGGGGCGCTGACGCTGCTGTTCACGCTGTTGCTGACGGCGGTGGTCTGCATCCTGATGGGTTGCGGAATTCCGACGACGGCGAATTACATCATCATGGTGGCGGTCGCCGCGCCCATCCTGGGGCTATTGGGGGTGCAGCCGCTGGTCGCGCATTTCTTTGTCTTCTACTACGGGGTGCTGGCGGACATCACGCCACCTGTGGCGATGGCGGCCTATGCGGCGGCGGGTATTGCGGGGGGCAACGCCTTCAAGGCCGGGAATACCGCATTCAGGTTGGGGATGGGCAAAGTGTTGGTGCCCTTCGTCTTTGCGTTTTCGCCGTCGCTGTTGCTGGTTACGGACGGGTTCACCTGGGGGGCGTTTTTCCTTGCCGCCGGGGGGGCCGCCTTGGGTATCTGGGCGCTGGCCTCGGCGGTGTCGAACTGGCTGTTCGCGCCGCTTCATCTGATTGAGCGGGTCGTTTTGGTGCTGGCGGCATTGCTGCTGGTGGCGCCGGATCTGATGGCAACGGCGCTGGGCATTGCGCTGATGATCCCGATCATCTTGCGGCAGATGATGGGGGTCTGGCCCGTGCGGCGGGTCGCGCGGTAAGCCGTTGGCCTACCGCGCCAGCCCGCGCGCCACCTCATCCGCGATGGCCAAAGAGGCCGTCAGCCCCGGGCTTTCGATGCCGAACAGATTGATCAGCCCGGCAACGCCGTGCTGCGCGGGGCCCTGGATGCTGAAATCTGCCGCCGGCTCGCCGGGGCCAGAAAGTTTGGGCCGGATGCCGCAATAGGTGGGTGCTAACGCATCAGCCGGCAAGGCGGGCCAGTATTTGCGGATCTCGGTCACGAAATGATCGCGCCGTGCGTCCGATGTGCGGTAATCAATACTGTCGATCCATTCGACATCGGGGCCAAAACGCATGTTGCCGCCCAAATCCAGCGTCAGATGCACGCCCAGCCCGCCCGGTTCCGGCACCGGATAGATCAGCCGCGAAAAGGCCGCGCGCCCCGGCACCGCAAAATAGCTGCCCCGTGCAAAGCGCGTTTGTGGCACATGACGCGCGGGCAATCCGTCCAGTGACGCCGCCACCCCGCTGGCCCATAGCCCGGCGGCGTTGACCAGATGCCGCGCGGCAAGCGTGAAATCTTCGCCGGTTTGGGTGTCACGGGTGCGTAGCACGAACAGCCCCTCGCGGATCTGCCCGCCGGTCACTTCGCTGTTAAGGCTTAGCACCGCGCCCGCCGCCTCGGCATCGCCCAAAAGCGCGCGCATCAGCGCATGGCTGTCGATGATCCCGGTTGAAGGGGACAGCAGCGCCGAGGTGCAGTTCAGGGCGGGTTCCATGCGCTGCGCCTCTGCCCGGTCAAGCAGGGAAAGATCAGTGACCCCGCAGGCGGCGGCCCTTTCGGCAATGGCGGCAAGCCCTGCATCCTGCGCTGCGCTGGTCGCCACGATCAGTTTGCCGCAGCGGTGGTGCGGCACCCCCTTGCGAACGGCATAATCATAAAGCTGCGCGCGACCGGTAACACAAAGCCGAGCCTTCAGGCTGCCCGTGGGGTAGTAGATCCCGGCATGCACCACTTCGGAGTTGCGTGAGCTGGTTTCGGTACCATAGGCACCGGCCCGCTCCAGTATGATCGTCTCAAGCCCGGATTCCGCCAGCTTGCGCGCACAGGCAAGGCCCACAACCCCCGCGCCGACAACGATGCAATCGACGGTATCCATAAAACCTCCGGCAGCAGGATTGCGCGCCCAAGGTTACACTTCCCAAAGCCGGTGCCAAGCTGCAACCGGGCAAGCCGTGGGCCTGGGCGCCGATGGTTTTGCAGTCAATATGGAGGGGCCGGCACCGGACGGGCAGGCCCCCCTTCGCATGCTTAAAATGTCTTGGTGACAAACAGGCTGAGCGAGCGTTCTGTTCCTGGCGCCTGATCGTAGGCCTGATAGCTGCGATCGGTGATGTTGTTCAGTTCGGCCGTCAGGGTGATGCCGTTGTTGAATACCATGTCAGAACGCAGGTTCAGTGTGCCGTAGCCCGCAGCCGAATCTGTTACCACGCCATCTTCGGCCCGGAAATCGACGGAGGATTCGCCGCGCAGGAACAGATCGAACGTGCCTGTGACGTTGGCTAGTGCCCAGTCCTTGCGCACCCCAACACTGCCCGAAAAGGCCGGGGTGCCGCTATCGGTTGTGCTGAAGCTATTGGCATAGGTCAGTTCCCGGCGCATCAGCGCAACCGAGGCATAGGGCGTGATGCCCCAGGCATCCATGTGCTGCTCGGCCAAAAGCTCGACCCCGTAGCTGCGGGCCTTGTCAACGTTTTCATAGGTGGCGGTACGGGGGGTCGCGCCGGGCGCGCTGGTGTTGACAACGGCGATGTAATCCTTGGCGTCAGTGTAAAACAGCGTCGCATCAATTACTGTGCCACCTTGGTCGAACCGGCCGCCAAGTTCGAAGGTGGTGGATTTTTCCGGCGCAAGATCGGGGTTGCCGATAATTGTGCGGTCACCACCCGTAGCGGTCAGGAACATCTGGCCCAGCGTCGGATAGATATAGCCTTGCGACAGGTTCGCGCGCAGTGCCAGCGTCTCATCCGGCGACCAGACCAGCCCGGCCGAAACAAGCCCCATACTGTCAGAGTTTGAAAACAGCGGGTTGTTGACCCCATTTTTTGTTGATGCGTCAAGGCTGGCCTGAACGTCATACCAGCGCCCGCCAAATGTGGCGGTCAGATTATTGCCAAGCTCAATTTCATGCTGCGCAAAGGCAGAAAAGGTTTTGAGCGTGGCGTCATCACGCGTGACGGTAGTGATCGGCAAGGGAAGGGGAGGGCGGCTTATGGATGTGGTCTTGTTGGCGATCAACTGATCATCGGTATAGGACAGCCCCGCCATGGTGCGGCTGGTGTCGGAAAAGCTCATCTCTGCGCGCAGATTGGCGCCCCAGGTTGCCTGATCATCAACCGCGCGGGACCTGACACCGATGGGCCCTTGGATGAGATTGGTCACCAATTCACGGTCAATCGTCTGGCGAAAGGCGTCAACAGTCAAATGGTTTAGCCAAGGGGTCAGATTGGTGCCTTCGTAAAAGGCAGAGAATTTGCGCAGCTCGCGGCGCGGCAGCGACAGGGTAAAACTCGGATCGCCCGTATAAACGTTGGAGGCGATGTCATAGGCCTGTGTTCTGACGCCAAAGTAGTGGTCGCCCTGACGGTAGCCCAGATACGCCGACAGGCTTTCATCTTGCACATCCGAATTGTCCAGCGTGCCATCGGGTGTTTTGCGGTCGCCCTGATCCATCTTGCCCAGGCTCAGCCGGTAATCCAGCGCGCCTTCGCCCATATTGATCGTGCCCGCGCCGGTGGCAGACAAACGGTAGCCGTCGGTTGCGGACATATAGCCCGCTGTGGTCGACAGGCTGAACGGGGTGCTGGCCCCCTTTTTCGTGACGATGTTGATCACGCCGCCAATCGCGCCGCTACCCGACACAACCGAGGATGAACCGCGCACCACCTCGATCCGTTCAATCGTGGTTGGGTCCACCAGTACCGGGGGGCCATAGTCTGTGTGATCGGCCAGCTTTTGCCCATTAATCAAAATTGCCACCCGGCGCGAGTTTTCGCCCCGGATGCTGATACGTTCGATTCCCTGTTCGGCAATATGAACCCCCGGCACATCGCGCAGCAGCGCAGCAACAGAAACCGGCGCTGTTTTCTTCAGCGCCTCGCCGTCAATTACAGTGATGGTGGCGGGATTTTTCAGCACCTCGGTTGGCAGGCCGGTGCCGATTACCGAAATTGCGTCAAGAACAAAAATATCGCTGTCTTGCGCCAGGGCGGGGGTGGCCAGCGGCAGGGCCGACCCCAGCAAAAGTGCGAGGCTGATCTTTGGGTGGCGCGGGGTAGGGCAGGTCATGATGTCATCCTTTGAACCAAGGGCGGTTCTGGCAAGCGGGGGTGGCGGGAACCCGGCAACGTGCCGGGCGCCATATAAAACGAGCGGATTACCCGCCAACGAGCGGTTGCTAATGCGTACTCTAGGCAGAGTTATCATTGATATAGGTCAAATTCCCACACCAAAGCGCCGCCATAGTGCCGCACCGGGTGCGGCAAATATTGCCGTGCTATAGGTGACTAAAAGAATCTGATTTACAAAGGTGACTAAATAAATAAGATTACACAAACGACCCAGCCACCCTGCGGGGACAGCCCGGCGTAGCCTTGCCAAGGAGAAAGATATGCAAGCGCAAACTGTGCAGACGCCTTTGTGGGACTTGAATGATATGGAAACGTCCGTGTCGCTTATGGAAATACTGGCGCAAGCCTTTTCAAGGTGGCCCAGCCCAGAATCGCTGATCGACGCAGTGTCGAACCCCTTGAGGGACGCGACATGAGCATGCTGTCCCCCACCTTGGCGGATAACACGCCCTCCTATGATGCCCGTGCCATGACTGCGGGGCAGACATGCGCGCGCATAGTGCTGGATGAACAGATCTACACTTTACGCATCACAAAGGCCGGAAAACTGATCCTGACCAAATAGGTATTCACCCCCCAGCTTAATCTTACCCAGAGAGTCCCATGATCGTCTGCCACTGCATGAACATAACGAACCACCAGATCCGCGCCGCTGTGGATTGGATGCGCGCCGCTGATCCCGCTACCATCATCACCCCCGGCAAGGTGTATCGCGCATTGGGAAAACGCGCTGATTGTGGCGGTTGTATGCCACTGTTTCTTGACACAATGCGTAGTTGTGCCAGTTTGAAGGTGGCTGGGGCAACAGAGGCCGACCGGTCAATTCCGAACCTTGGAACAGGAAAATATCATGAAGGGCGACGCCAAAGTCATCGAGTATCTGAACGCGGCACTGCGGTCTGAACTGACAGCGGTCAGCCAGTACTGGCTGCATTTTCGCTTGCAGGAAGATTGGGGTTACGGTCATCTTGCCGCCAAATCCCGTGCCGAAAGCATTGAAGAAATGGGCCATGCCGATCGGCTGATTGATCGGATCATCTTTCTGGAAGGCCATCCCAACCTGCAAAAGCTGGATCCGCTGCGGATTGGCCAGACCCTGCGCGAAACACTGGAATGTGATCTTGCCGGCGAACATGACGCCCGCACCCTTTACATAGAGGCACGCAAGCACTGCGATGCGGTGGGTGATTTCGTCACCCGCGCCCTTTTTGATGCGCTGATTGCCGATGAAGAAGGGCATATTGATTATCTGGAGACCCAACTGGGCCTGTTTGACCGTCTGGGTGAAGAAAAATACGGCCTTTTGAACGCCAAGCCCGCGAACGAGGCCGAATAACCGCGCCGTGATCATCTCAGGCAACGCGGGGCGCCCTTGGGCGCCCTTTCGTTTGGGCGTGCTGTTTTGATTGGCGGGGTCTTGCCCTATACTTGCCTCGCCAGCAAACGCTTGCGCGAAATATCTGGAAGCAAATTGAGAAGATATGTAGGAAATGCGGGGCCGAACCGCTGACACCGCCTGCCGGAGACGATGATGGACCAACTGTTGACGACCTATGCTTTCGATGCCTCTCAGGGGCTTGAAACGCTGCGTGATTTTATCGTCATGGGCGGCCCGGCGATGTGGGCCATCGCGGTGGTCTCGGTTTTGATGACCACGTTGATCCTGTGGAAGGTCTGGCAGTTGATGTGGTTTGGGGCCTGGTCGGGCGGCCGGCGGTCTGCGCGCGCGCTGGCGTTCTGGGCGCAGGGGCAACAAGATGAGGCGCGGATCTGCCTTGCCGGTCGGCGGTCATTGCGCGCGCGTTTGCTGCGCGCTGCGATGGACAGCGCCGCCGACCCCGGCCTCTCTGAGGCGGACGCCAAAACTGAAACCGCCCGTCAGGCCCGTGCGCTTTTGGCGCAGGCGCGCAGCGGGCTTCGCGGGTTGGAACTGGCCGCGACCATCGGGCCGCTGCTGGGGCTTTTGGGCACCGTTACGGGTATGATCGCGGCCTTTCAGGCGCTGCAAGAGGCGGGTGCGCGGGCAGACCCCTCAGCCCTTGCCGGCGGTATCTGGGAGGCGCTTTTGACCACCGCGGCCGGTATGGCGGTGGCAATTCCGGCGCAGATCGCGTTGACGTGGTTTGAAAGCGTTGTTGACCGCCTGCGCCACGACATGGAAGACACCGCAACGCGGGTATTCATTGGCGCGGCGCCTGCCGCGACCCAAGCCAAGCCGGTTGTCGCCGCCGCGGCCGAGTGATGTTTTCCTTTGCCACCCCCAAACCACGCCGCCGCACGGACCTGACGCCGATGATTGACGTCGTGTTTTTGCTTTTGGTGTTTTTTATGCTGTCGTCGCGGTTTGCGCATGACAGTGTTATCCCGCTGGCGGCGGCTACGGGGCAAGGCGGTCAGTGGCAGGGGCCCGCGCGTCTGCTGGATATCGGGGCCGGTGGGATGTTGGCGCTGAACGGGGCGGATCTGCCACGCGATGCCCTTATAGCACAGCTTGGCCAGTTGGTGTCCGCCCCGACAGACCCGATCATCCTGCGCGGCAAAACCGCCAGCCTGCAAGATCTGGTAACGATAATGGATGATCTGCGCGAAGCCGGCTTTACCCGGCTTATTCTGGTGGAATAGGGGATGGATTTTTCCACCCCTCCGCGCCGACGTGGCGGTGAGACCATGTTGCCGATGATCAACGTGGTGTTTTTGCTGCTGATCTTTTTTCTGATCTCGGCAAAGATGGCCCCGCCCGAACCCTTTGCCATCACCCCGCCCGAGGCCCGCGCCGAGGCCGAGGCATTGGGGGATTTCACCCTTTATCTCAGCGCTGAGGGTGCTTTGGGTTTTCACGATCTGATCAGCACCGGCGCCGATGACGACACCCCACTGTTTGAGGCGCTGATCGCCGCGCGTCAGGAATTTTGCGCCTTTGAGGATTGTGACCTGACCCCCGCGCGCCTGCTGCTGCGCGCCGACGGACAGGCCCCAACGGCCCGGCTGGCGGCGTTATTGCCGCAACTGGGGCAGGCGGGGTTTGCCTCGGTCGATCTGGTGGCGGTGGTGGGGGCCGCACCATGACACGCGCGCGCGGCCTGCTGGAGTTTGGTGTTTTTGGCGCCTTGGCGCTGGGGCTGCATGTGGGGCTGTTTGCGATGGGCGCGCAGCGGGCGGGGGCGGTTGCCTCGGGGGCGGGGGGCGAGGATCTGATCAGCCTGGAGCCCGCCGATGCCGCCACGCTGGCGCTGATCGCAGATTGGGAACGCATTACCCTACCCGAGCCTGACTTGAAACTGCCCGATACCCCGCCCGAAATTCCGGTGTTCAAGATCGAGTTGCCAGAACTGTCGCTGTTGCCGCCAGAGGCGCCAACATTCCCGCCACCGCCCCCCGATAAGCCGTTGCCAAACACCAAACCCCTGCCCAAGCCCGACCCTGTGGCGAAACCCGTCAAACACCCTCAGCCAAAGGCTGAAAGCCGCAAACCCAGCGCTGCTGCCCCCGCTGCGCGTGCTGCGGGTTCGGGGGGCGGCGCGTCAGTGGGGGCGGGCGGGCAGGCGCAGGCAGGCACGTTGTCAAAGGCCCGCACCCAGGATCTGCGGGCCAGTTGGGGCGCAGCCATTCGCGCCCGTATCGAAAGGCGCAAGACCTATCCCTCGGCGGCCAATGGTGCATCAGGCAAGGTAACGGTGCGGCTGAAGGTAACGCGTGCGGGCGTGCTTGCGGCCGTATCGGTGGTGCGGTCATCGGGTAACGCGGCGTTGGATCAGGCGGCGCTACAGGCGGTGAAACGCGCCGGAAAATTCCCGGCTGCCCCCAAGGGCCTTTCGGAGACGGGCTATGACTTCTCGCTCGCGATCCAGTTTTCCCGTTAGGCCCGCTTTGGGAATGCGGAAAATTTTCCGGCGGTATCAATGCGCCCATATTGGGCTGGTGCATATCCATAGGCGCGGCAGTTCACGGGGTTGTCCGCCCAGATTCCGCCGAGGGCGGTGCGATTGCCCTGTAATCGGCGCCGCCGAAATCTGTTTCTGAAATCCCATGGACCCAATTAGGAACGACTACCCCGGCTGTGCGAAGCGCCGGTGCGTTTTTAAGCGATTGCCTACGAAATAAGGCGACAGGCTATTGGGACAATTTGCAGCAAAGTGCCGCCAGCGATAAGACACAAACCACGCCGTGCCCCGCGTGAGGACGCAAGCAAGTTCTGCACCATTGGGTTGTGAATGCGGTCGGCGCGGTTATCGGCCATTACCCGCGCCGTTCCGATTTCAATTGCGCCGTCGTCCTTCACCATGACAGCGCGAGCCGTTATTCCAGCCCCGAAAAAGGTAATCACCAAACCCAAGCCCGTAAGAGCGTCCGAAGTAATGTTTTCCATTTAAATTCATTTCTGTCGCCATAGTACGCCGCGAAGCGGATGCACCCGGCAAGCGACTGGCTCACGTTTGCGTGAACGGTTATGGCCTTCGGTTGGTGGTCCACGCGCCTAAACGTGCCGTTTGAAAGTCTAGGCAGTCTTTAGGTAAAGATTTCAGAGTTTTTAAAATCTCAATAAAATCAAAAACTTAAATGGTAAGGTGACAGCCCGTAGGGTTGTGTCAGTTTCCAGCGATAACAAGGGCATAGGCTGTCCAATCGACACCAATACCCCCTCTGACAACAAAGCGAAAAATCCCGCTTTGTCCAACGGCAAAACGAAAAACCCCGACGCGCTGGCGGGCGCAATCGGGGCTGATCAGAAAAGCAGTATCTTCGACTTAGAAGAGTATCGCCTTCGGGCGATGGCTTCAACCTTGTTGATCCAGGCGATTGCCGATTGCCACCCACTTGACGCGGCGTTGCTCATGTCCGCCGCGCTGGACGACATGCGCGTTCCAGTGCCACC
Source organism: Phaeovulum sp. (assembly GCF_047638075.1). NCBI lineage: Bacteria > Pseudomonadati > Pseudomonadota > Alphaproteobacteria > Rhodobacterales > Paracoccaceae > Phaeovulum > Phaeovulum sp. The sequence goes on along the minus strand of NZ_JBLJBV010000096.1, from coordinate 26,774 downwards.
CGTTCCGTTGATCAACGCAATGGATGAAGCGAAGAGCTGGGCGAAGCGGTCAACTCCGGCAGAACATAAAGCTTATGCCTTGGTCTGCTTTCAGGCGATGCCCGCAAAGGATCAGGCCGCTTTCCTCGCCTATGTGCAGAAGGAGGCCGGCCAATGAAAATGCTTGTGCATCGAATCGCAAATGGCACGGCCTCGGCTGTCGCTCTCCATACGGCAAAAAATCATATGCGCGTCAGTCACAATGATGATGACGCTGCAATTGCAATCATGATTGATGCGGCTACTGCGGAGATCGAGCAATTCGCCCAGATCGCGTTACTAAATCAGACCATCCGTGTGGTGATCTTCGACCCGGCAATCGAGTGCAGCTTGACCTTGCCTATCGGGCCAACCGCTGACGACACGGTTCCAACTGTCACAATAGACGGCGAACCGTTTACGGCGTTCACCTTTGAGGGCGGCGCGCGTCCGTATATTCGATGGCGCGCCCCATTCTACGAGTTACTACCCGACCGCTTAACCATTGAATACCAAGCCGGGTTTGGCGCGTCTGAACAAGATGTGCCGCGCGACCTTGCGCAAGCCGTGATGGATCAGGCCGCGCTTTACTATGACGGGCGTTCACCGATGGGCGCCAAGTCGCTGACGACCTCGCCACACATGGCCCGCATTGCGGCCAGGTATCGGGGGGTTTCGCTATGACGCAACGCACCATTGACGAGCTGTTGTTTCATTGGCGGACAGTGATTGGAAAGGCACCGCCAGGATGGGCGCGCAACTTCGCGCTGTCGATCCAGAAGGCGCGCCGCCGCCCCGACTGGCACCCTTCATCTAAGCAACTGTCACTCATGCAACAGATGGTTGCTGAGCTGTTCATCCATGGTGCTGACGATGGCGAGATTGACGTGATCGAGAGGGGTTGAGGGAAAAGAAGAAAGCCCGCCGTTAACGCGGCGGGCCGATGTGCGGGGGAGGGTTCAGACAGTGGCCCCGCACAGGGAAGCGCTTACCACGGGGCGGGATCATAAAGCAAGGGCAGTCCTAGAGACCGAGGCCCGATCCCCTGCACGGCGTCCATGTGCAGAAAGCAGCGGTCAACCATCCAGCGAGGACGCGCGCATGGATGGACCCTAAGCGGCGGCCCGGCTCCGGCCAGCAAGATCGCGGTGGGTATAGGGGCAGCCTCGGCAAGCGCCGGGGCTGCCTTCCTATACCCATCACAACAACCCTCACCATCCAGCAGGATGAAGAGGACAGAGCGACGAAGAAGCGAAGAGATGAGGAAGAACACGATGATCAGAGCAAGAGACCTTCATGAGCACGCCGACCTCTTCGGGAATGGTCCCAATGCCGCGACCTTGCAAAAGGCTGGGGACCGGGGAGGGAGTTGTCCTTTCTCTCTTCTTGAAAAAATCCGGGGAAAATCGCAGCCGATACGCGCAATTCAGTTTTTGGGGCTTTTGCGCGTTCCTCAAGGCAAAAACGCTGGAAAACCCCTTAAACTCGCTGATTTTCAAAGGAAATTCGTCAAAGGCGCACTTTCCAAAGGAGTGATGGTTGGCGTCCTGTCCATCGGGCGCGGCAACGCTAAGACCGCCCTTTCCGCTGGCCTTGCTCTGGCTGAGCTGGTTGGCGCACTCGATGTGAAGCCCCAGCCCCAGCGGGAAGTCATCATCGCTGCCCGCAACCGCGATCAGGCCAAGACTGCGTTCAGCTTTATTCTCGGCTTTATCCAAGGATTGCCCGAGGCGGATCAGGCGCAGTTCATCATTCGGCGCGGCTCGAAACTGGAAATTGAATTTGAGGGCAATGGCGGCGGGCTGGTGCGGGTGATCGCAGCTGATGGCAAGTCCATTCTCGGCGGGGCCCCAACGCTTGCAATCATGGATGAACGGGCGGCATGGGTGCGCGACAAGGGCGACGATCTAGAAAACGCCATCCTGTCCGGCTTAGGCAGCAGCGTTGGTCAGAAGTTGGATGTGCAGATAGCGGCGCTGACAGGCGCGGGAGTTTCCACGCCCGACACGCTCAACAGGTTCGCATCATGGCGCAGGCTGCCATTTTCGGTTCGCAAATCCCCGAAGGATGCCAGCTTGACAAGCGGCAGGGACGCCTTGTCAGAAGCTGTTGTGTGGTGCAGCCGGGCTTGAAGCTGTTTTAGGGAAAGGTTGTTCGACTCAATCCGCTGCGCTTTCACATCCGCGAACATCGAAACGGCTAGTGGGACATCGCAGCCTTGGGCTTTGGTCGAAATTTCACTCAGATCAGGGTCAGTTTGATATTGCAAAAGGTCAATAGTGCTGACATACTCTGCCATAGTAATCTCCACAAAGGGTCATCGGGGTGCTTCCCGATGGCCCTGTTCTTTTTTGTGGCGGCAGAATCGAACAGGGTCGAAGACGACTATAGCGTCAGAGGGAATTCTGCGCAAGTGATTGAAGTTTCACGCTAAATGTGAAAGTCTGGATAAGCAGACAGCTTACGCGCTTAGGTGCCGAGTAGGTCTGATAGGTCGGTATCGGATAGGCGCGAGTTTGTCGTTGCTTGGACTGGCTTCCCCTCCGCCTCGAATTCATCCAGCTTGTCGCTCCACCATTGTAGCATCCGCGTCCGCTCATCCAGATACAGCGCAGCGCTGTAGGCGGAACGCACCGAGTCGCCCGGAACATGGGCAAGCTGGCGCTCGATCGCGTCGGGACGCCACAGTTCGCTTTCGTTGAGAATGGTCGACGCGGTGGCGCGGAAGCCGTGCGTAGTGGCGCGGCTGTGGTAGCCCATGCGGTAAAGAGCAAAGAGCATCGTGTTTTCGCTCATGGGCTTGCCGCGCGTTCCTTCGGCTATCCATTCTGAGTCGCCTGCCAGCGCCCTTAGCCGTTCCAGGATTGCCTTGGCTTGCTGTGACAAGGGGATGACGTGATCCCGGCCCGACTTCATACGTTCGGCAGGGATGCGCCACAGACCGCCCTCTACCTCTGCCCAGCGCCCGAAGCGCACTTCGTTGGTTCGGGTCATGGTGTGAATGACAAGTTCCAGGGCCAAAGCGGTCTTAGCCTGGCCGTCGAAGGCGCGTAGCCGCTGCATGAATTCGGGCATTTCACCCGCTTTCAGCGCGGCCATGTGGCGGGTCTTGGGTGGGGGCTTCAACGCGCCTTTCAAGTTGGCCGCTGGGTCATGCTTGGCCCGGTCGCTTGCGATGGCATAGCGGAAGATCGCGCTGATCTTCTGGCGCAGCCGCTTGGCAATGTCCTGCGCCCCGCGCGCCTCTACCGCCCGCAAGAGCTTCAAGACTTCGCTGGGTTCAATGTCCGTAATGGGGCGAGCGCCCAGCGCAGGGAACACGTCTCGTTCAAACTGGCGGAACACCTGCGGGGCATATTTGGGTGCCCATGTCGGTTCCTGCGCCCGCAGCCATTCACGCCCGATGGCTTCGAAGGTGTCATGGTCTGTCGTGGCGCTGTTGGTATTGCGCGCCGGGTCGATACCATCAGCCAGCGCCTTCTTAGCGCGGTCCCGCAAGGCGCGGGCATCTGCCAGTGAGACCTTGGGGTAGACCCCGAACGCCAGCGTCTTTTGCTTGCCTTCAAAGCGGTATACCAAGCGCCACAGCTTCGATCCATTGGGGTTCACCAAGAGGTGCAGCCCGCCGCCATCGCTATATTTCTTGGGCTTTTGTTGGGGTTTCAGCCCCCTGAGTGCCGTGTCAACCAGAGCCATGATTCACCTGTTGGTATCGCGGACGAATCCGATACCAGCATTTGATACCAACATCGCTGAGATGCATAGACACTCATGGAGACGCATGGGTTTTGGCAAGATTGATTTTAAACGATTTTCTCGCCTGCGAAATCGACTGTAACACATTTCGAAGGGGAAGTGGCAGCCCGTAGGGGAGTCGAACCCCTCTTTTCAGGTTGAAAACCTGACGTCCTAACCGATAGACGAACGGGCCACACTTGGCGTGGAGCGGTGTTTAGGCCAGGCGGGTGTGACTCGCAAGGGGTTTTTCATGATTTTCGCAAAACTTTGCGGGTGGGGATGAAAGATAAGCAATCTCAGGCTTTTGACGCGTCTTCAAGGCGTAGTTGTACCTTGTTGCGCCCGCCCCAGCTGTTGATCTCCAATCGCCCGGCTAGATGGTAGCGCGCAGCCCCCGGCTGTTCCAGCATCGGCCCCAGCGGGCCGTCAAAGGCGCCAAAGGCGATGGCGTCGATACGGGCGCCCATTCCATCGCCAAAGCTAAAGCGCAGATGGGTTTCGCCAATCCGGCGCGGCGCAAAAACCGTCATCGCGGCAAAGGCAAAGCGGGGCGCAGGGGCGGACTGACCAAACGGGCCGGCCTTCTCGATTTCGTCGATCAACCCTGTGGTGGCGGCGCCGGGCATTAGCAGACCATCAAGGCGCAGATCGCGGGGCCCGGCATTGCCAGCGCCCTGGCGGGCCAGCAGCTCGGCCAGCCGCGCCATTGCGGGTTCCAGCTTATCCGCGGCCAATGTCAGCCCGGCGGCCATCTTGTGGCCGCCGCCTTTCAAGAACAGCCCCTCGGCGGTGACGCGCTGCACTGCCGCGCCAAGATCTACCCCCGCCACCGACCGGGCTGAGCCCTTGCCGATACCGCCTTCCAATCCGATCACGACTGCGGGGCGATTGGTTGCCTCTTTCAACCGCGCAGCGACAATACCCACCACACCAGGGTGCCAGCCTTCGCCCGCTGCCCAGACCAAAGGGCCATCCAGCCCGCGCGCCTCAGCCTGCGCCAAGGCCGCGTCGCGCACCCGGTTTTCAATATCCCGCCGCTCGGTGTTCAGCATATCCAGCCGTTCGGCCAAGGCCTGCGTCTCATGTGGATCGTCGCTGGCCAGTAGCCTTGCGCCAAGATCAGCGGCACCGATCCGGCCACCAGCATTGATACGCGGCCCCAGGAGAAAGCCCAGATGATAGGTGCTGGGGGCCTGATCCATCCGTGCCACATCGCAAAGCGCTACCATGCCGGGGCGTTCGCGCCGTCCCATCACCTTCAGCCCCTGGCGCACCAATGCACGGTTGACGCCGATCAGCGGTGCCACGTCTGCCACCGTCGCCAGTGCGACCAGATCCAGCATCGCCATCAGATCCGGCCCCTGCACGCCGTCCGCGCGCAGCTGGCGGTTGGCCTCGACCAACATCAAAAACACCACCGAGGCGGCGCACAGATGCCCCAGCGCGCCATCCTCATCCTGCCGGTTCGGGTTGACCACCGCCAATGCAGGGGGCAGCTCCTCACCGCCAAGATGATGGTCCAGTACCAGCACATCTGCGCCTTCAGCCGCCGCAATCGGCGCATGGCTCAACGTGCCGCAGTCAACACAAATGATCAGCGAATGAGCCTGCGCCAGTTCGGCCATCGCAGGCTCGTTGGGGCCATAGCCCTCACTGATGCGGTCGGGAATATATAGCGTCGCCCGCTGCCCCATCTGCCGTAACCAGGTGATCAGCAGCGCAGCAGAGGCACCGCCATCCACATCGTAATCGGCAAAAATCGCCACTTTCTCGTGCGCCTTGACGGCGGTCAAAAACCGAGTGGCTGCACGCTCCATACCCTTGAGGCTGCGTGGGTCGGGCAGCAGATCTCGCAACTGCGGCGCCAGAAATCGTGCCGCATCCTGCGGCTCGACCCCACGCGCCACCAACACACGGGCCAGCGGCAACGGCAGGCGGGTTTCCTGTGCCATCGCTTCGGCAAGCCGATCAGCTTCGATACCGGGGCCAATCCAGCGTCTGCCTGTGGCCGAGCTTTCGACATTCAAAAAGGCTGATACAGTCATGCCCCTTCATCGCTGATTCCGCCCCGGGGTGCCATAGGTTTCATTTGGCTTTTGTTTGGTGAAAATACTCTCGGGGGGGCGCCGCTTTGAAAAAGCGGCGTTGGGGGGGCAGACAGCCCCCCGGCGCTACAATGCGATCACTTGACCGGGCTACGGTAGATCATCCGGCGCACCGACCCGGTTTTTGAGCGCATCAGGATTGTCTCGGTGGTGACATAGCCCGGCTCGCGCTTGATCCCCCGCACGATCGAGCCGTCGGTGACGCCGGTCGCCGCAAAAATCACATCGCGGGTGACCATGTCGTCGCGGGCATAGATGCGGTTCAGATCGGTAATCCCGGCCTTGGCGGCGCGGCCACGTTCATCGTCGTTGCGAAATAGCAGCCGCCCCCACATCTGCCCGCCCATGCATTTCAGCGCCGAGGCCGCCAATACCCCCTCAGGTGCGCCGCCAGATCCCATATACATGTCGATCCCGGTGATATCGGCTTCGGCGCAGTGGATCACACCGGCAACATCGCCATCGGTGATCAACCGGATTGCCGCCCCGGTGGCGCGGATTTCCGCGATCAGATCATCATGGCGGGGGCGCTCAAGCACGCAGCAGGTGATGTCTTGGGGTTTTACGCCGCGCGCTTTTGCCAGCGCATTGACGCGTTCTGAGGGTGACATATCAAGGCTGACGACGTCCTTGGGGTAATCCGGCCCGATTGCCAGCTTGTCCATGTAGACGTCTGGCGCATGCAGCAGCGTGCCGCGTGGCGCCATGGCAATGACGGTCAGCGCATTGGGCATGTCTTTGGCGGTCAGCGTCGTGCCCTCCAGCGGGTCCAGCGCGATATCGACCGCAGGGCCGTTGCCGGTGCCGACCTCTTCACCGATAAACAGCATCGGGGCTTCGTCGCGTTCGCCTTCGCCAATCACCACAACCCCTTTGATATCAAGCATGTTGAGTTGCTGGCGCATCGCGTTGACCGCGGCCTGGTCGGCGGCTTTTTCATCGCCGCGGCCGATCAGGTGTGCAGAGGCATGGGCGGCGGCCTCCGACACACGGGCAAGGCCCAGCGAAAGCATACGGTCAGAGAATTCAAGCGAGTTTGACATTTTATGGGTCCTGCATCGGGGATAGGCTCTTGGCGGCATCTAGCGCGCTTGTCGGCCGTTGGGCAAGTCCGGTAGCGCCAACGCAAACCACCGGGCATCCTGCCCGCTGATGCTGCGTCCCGCATCCTGCCATTGACCCCATGGCAATCAGAAAAAGATTTGCAGCTTCACGTCGTCTGGCCGGGCCTGATCTGCGCGTTCAAAGGCGTCGATAGATTGCGTAAAGGGATAGCTGGCCGAGATGAGGGGTTTTACATCAATCTTGCCACTGGCCAGCAGCGCAATGGCCCGGTCGTAAACATTCGCATAGCGAAAGGCGGTCACAATGTGAATTTCCTTCACGATCAGGGCGACTATATCCATCGCCACCGGCGTTACCGGCATGCCGATGCAAACCAGCGTTCCCCCCGGGCGAAGAAGACCTGCTACACCGGCAAAGGCCGCCGCCGCGCCGGAACACTCAAAGACCAGATCAGCGCCACGGTTCCCGGTCTGCGTCATAACCTGCGCTGGCAGCCCCTCTGGATGGGCTGCCAGCGCCTCGATGCCGGGGTATTGCGTGGCGGTTTTCACCTTTTGCGCAGATGGATCAAAGATCAAGACCCGCACGCAGCCCGCGGCAAGCGCGCAAAGCGCCGTCAGAATACCAATCGGCCCGGCCCCCATGACAACCGCAACATCGCCCGCCATCACCCGCGCTTTCGATACCGCCTGCATCCCTACCGCCAGTGGTTCCACCATCGCGCCTTCGGCCTGTGAAACGCCGTCGGGCAGGCGGTAAACCAGCGCGGCTGGATGGGTGACTTCCGGTGTCAGGCAGCCATGCACCGGCGGCGTTGCCCAGAAGGTCAGCGAAGGGTCAAGATTATAAAGCCCGATCCGGCTGGCATCGCTGGAAAAATCGGGGATACCGGGCTCGATACAGACACGGTCGCCGGGCCGCAGATGGCTGACGTCCGCGCCACATTCCAGCACCGTGCCCGCGCCTTCATGGCCCAGCACCATCGGTTCGGTCACCACGAAGGGGCCAATCCTGCCATGACGATAGTAATGCACATCGCTGCCACAGATGCCGACAACATCCATTCGGATGCGCACATCCTGCGGCCCCATCGACATTTGCAGATCAATATCGCGCAACGTCAGTTCGCGCGGGCGTTCCAGAACAAGTGCTTTTGCCATTTTCGCCTCATATACAGGTATAGCCGGCGTCAGCCGTCAGGATGGATCCAGTCAGAAGGCTTGACGCATCCGACGCCAGAAACTGGACGACCGAGGCAACCTCATGGGGTTGCCCCATTCGGCCAGCGGGCGTCATGTCCAGCCAACGGGATAGAAGGCCGGGCGTGCCTTCCAGTTCTTTCAAAAGCGGCGTTTCGATATAGGTGGGCGCGACCGCATTCACCCGCACGCCGCGCTTTGCCCATTCGACGGCCAGCGATTTCGTCAGGTGATGCACCCCGGCCTTTGACGCATTGTAATGGCACTGCGGTTGCGGAACATTGACGATTTCTGCCGACATCGATCCGATATTGATGATGGATCCACGGCCCGCTTCCAGCATCCGGCGGCCAAAACCGCGGCAGGTGCGAAACACGCCGGTCAGATTGACGGTGATCACCTTGTCCCATTCGGCGTCTGTCATGTCCTCGGCCGGGGTGTTTGTCACCACGCCAGCATTGCAGACCAGAATATCAAGGGGTGAAAGCGCCTTGGCCAAGGCATCAATTCCGGTGCTGTCGGTCACGTCAAGCGCCTTGGCCTGCGCCTTCCAGCCTTGGGCCCGCAAATCGGCGGCGGTGGCCTCGGCGCGTTCTTTCAAGATATCGGTGCAGACCACTTCGGCCCCGGTCGCGGCCAGCGCCCCGGCTATCGCCGCGCCAATCCCCTGGCCGGCACCTGTAACCAGCGCCAGCCTGCCGGTCAGATCCAGTTTCGCCCTGTAATCCATTTCCGCCTCTTTCATTCAGGTCAGCGCACAGCGCAGCGCCTCGCCGCGCAGGCCGCGCAATGCCTCTTCCGATGCCAGCCGTTGCAGCGCCCGGACCGACGCATCCGAATAGAATGCCGCATGAGGCGACATTAGAACATTCGGCGCCTTGCGCAGCGGCGAGGCATCCGGCAGCGGTTCCTTCTCAAACACATCCAGTCCGGCCCCCGAAAGCTGCCCCGAGACCAGCGCCGCTGCCAGGGCATCCTCGTCGATCAGGCCGCCGCGCGAACAGTTGATCACGATGGCGCCTGCCGGCATCGTCGCAATCGCGGCAGCGTTGATCAGATGCCGGGTCTGCGGTGTAAAGGGCAGATGCAGCGACAGGATATTGGCCGAGGCGATAACCTCATCGCGCGCAAGCGGCGTGATTCCGGCAGCTTTTGCATCCTCGTCACTGACATAGGGGTCAAAGCCGGTGATCTTGCATCCAAACACCGCCATCCGCGCCGCATAGGCGCGGGCGATCCGGCCCATGCCGATCAGCCCGACCGTGGTGTCGCGCAGTGAGCGCAACCCACTGACCATACTGGCGATCTTCCATTCACCAGAGCGGATGCCGCTATCAAAACTGCCCAGCTTGCGCGCAAGCGCAAGCGAGAAGGCGGTGGCGTGATCGGCCACTTCTTCGACCCCGTAATCGGGCACATTGCAGACCCGAACGCCAAGGTCCTTTGCCGCCACAAGGTCAACATTGTCAACGCCAACGCCATAGCGCACCACCACGGCACCGGGCGCAAGTGCGGCCATCACCTTCCGCGTCATCGGCGCGAAATTGTTCAAAACCGCCTGCGCACCCTGAACTGCAGCCAAGGTCTCGTCCTCGGCTTTGCACTGATGTTCAAAAAAGACGGCTCCGGCGGCTTTTGCGGCCGCCTGTTCGTGGCGGGTGTTGCCAAAGGCCTGGTCGGTAACCACCAATTTCAGATTCGATCCGCTCACAGTAGCCCCCGCTTTGCCAGATTGCGCATCAGGGCGCGGGTGCCAAAGGTCCACTGGGGCGCCTCGTCAGAAAACACCACCGTGTTGGTAAGCGTTCCCAGTAGCGGGGTCGAAATTTCGACCTTATCGCCGGGCTTGTGGGTGAAACCCGAGCCCTTTTCCGCGCGGTCCTGGGTTGGCGCGAACATCGTGCCCAAAAACAGCATGAACCCATCGGGGTACTGATGCGATTTGTTGCACGTCTGCGCGACCAGATCGGCGGGCTTGCGGCTGATTTCGGCCATGTTCGATTTGCCCGACATGACGAACCCGTCCGTGCCGGTGACGGTCATGGTAAGTTCGGCATTCTCGATATCAGCCAGAGTGAAGTTTTCGTCGAACAGGCGGATGAACGGGCCGATGGAACACGATGCATTGTTGTCCTTGGCCTTGCCCAAAAGCAGCGCCGAACGCCCTTCGACATCGCGCAGGTTCACGTCGTTGCCCAGCGTTGCGCCCCGGATATTGCCGCTGGCATCGACCGCCAGCACCACCTCTGGTTCGGGGTTGTTCCACTGGGAAATCCGGTTCACCCCAACCTGGGCGCCATACCCCACCGACGACATAGGCTGCGATTTGGTGAACACTTCGGCATCGGGGCCGATACCAACCTCAAGATACTGCGACCAAAGCCCCTCAGCGATCAGCGCGGCCTTCACCTCGGCGGCCTTTTCCGACCCGGCCTGCACATTCGACAGGCTGTCACCGATCAGCGTGCCGATCCGCTGGCGCAGGGTATCGGCACGCGCCGGATCACCCGATGTGCGCTCATCAATAACGCGTTCGATCATGCTGCGCGCAAAGGTTACGCCGCAGGCTTTCAGCGCCTGAAAATCGCACGGAGCCAGCAGGCAGGGACGATCAGAGTGATAGCCCATTTCGGCCGGATCAAGCACCAGATCTTTGGGCGTGCCGATTACCTCGCCTTTCAGCGCCGCAAAGCGCGCGGCTGGGTCGCTGTCAAGGAAATCCGCCATCGAGACGACCTCGGCCGTCACATCGACAAGCTTGCCATCGCGCAAGATGACAACCGACGGCCCCTTTCCGGGTAGCCAGGCGCGGCCAACGAACTTTGCGGTTTCGGTGGAATTGGGCAGCATGGATGACTCCTCCTCGAATAAATAGTTTAACTAGATATACACGCTACTACAATTCTGGCAAGCACAGAGATTATTGATGGGCCGTTTCGTATATTTCCAAATAAATACACTATTTATCAATATATTAGTTGCTATTACCCAAACATCATGCCCTGAAGCGGATGATGGGGAGGGGCAAAAACATCTTGCGATAATCTAGTTGTGCTATATGTTTGATGCTAAATCAGGATCACGGAACCGCGAAGGGGTGAAGAATCAATATGGCCGATGCATCGTACTTCGACTCGATTTCCCGCCTTGATGGACAGCTTTTCATCGGTGGTGCTTTCCGCCCCGGCGAAGGATCAAGACTGCCGGTTGAAAACCCCGCGACGGGCGAAACCATCGGCCATATTGCCGCCGCGACCGGGGCCGAGGTCGATGCGGCCGTTGCTGCTGCCCGCGCTGCGTTCCGTATCTGGTCGCGCGAACTGCCGCGTACCCGCGCCAATGCCCTGCACCGGCTGGGTGATCTGATTGCGGCGGACGCGCTGAACATGGCGCGGATCATGACCGCCGAACAGGGCAAGCCTGTAAATGAGGCGAAAGGCGAGATCTTGAAGCTTGCCGAGGCCTGTCATTTCTACGCTGAAGAGGCGACCCGCGTGCATGGCGAGATTGTGCCCAATGATCAGCCCGGTTTCCAAAGCCTTGTCGTGCGCGAGCCGATCGGCGTTGTCGGGGCGATCACGCCCTGGAACTACCCGGCGGAACTGGTCGGCTGGAAGCTGTGCGCAAGCCTCGCGGCTGCCTGCACCATCGTCATCAAACCGGCTGAAATCACGCCCTACACCGCGCTGGCCATCGCGGAAAAATGCGCCGACGCGGGCATTCCGGCGGGTGTGGTGAATGTGCTGACCGGCAAGGGGTCGCAGGTGGGGCAGGCGTTGGTCGAACATCCGCATGTTGACAAGATTGCCTTCACCGGGTCCAGCGCGGTGGGCCTGCATATCCAGCAAAGCTGTCCGCAGGTGAAGCGGCTGTCACTGGAATTGGGCGGCAACTGCCCGCTGGTCGTGACGGCCAGCGCAGACGTAGCCGCGGCGGTCAAAGGGGCTGCGCGGCGCAGCTTTCGCAATTGTGGGCAGATCTGCATCGCGATCAACCGGATCTATGTGCACCGTTCCGTCTACGATGAATTCGTGGCGCAGCTTGGTGCGGCGGCAGATGCGCTGAGCGTGCGCAACGGCCTCGAAAATGCGGCCGCAGACCTGGGGGCGATGGCCTCGGGCGAGCCGCTGGCGAAAACGAAAGAGCATCTTGCCGATGCGCTGGAAAAAGGCGCGCGGCTGATTGCAGGCGGCAAGGCGCCCGAAGGCGCGGAATATGCCGGGGGGCATTTCTTTCGCCCGACCGTCGTGGCCGATTGTGATCATTCGATGAAGGTGATGACCGAAGAGACGTTCGGCCCACTGATCGGTGTGGCGCCCTTTGATGACCTGGATGAGGCGGTCCGGCTGGCGAATGATACGCCCTACGGCCTTGCTTCTTACGTTTATGCCCGCGATCTGGTCGAAATCCAGACCCTTTCGCAAGAGCTCGATTACGGCAATGTCGCCATCAACAATGTCGATGCGGGGATCATGAACGCCCCTTACGGTGGGCGCAAACAAAGCGGCGTAGGCTATGAACACGGGCGCGAAGGGCTGTTGGAGTATTTCAACTTTAAACACGTCCGTTTGCACCACGGCGTCGGGAACTAAGCTGTGCAGGCGCTTTTGGGCATTGATATCGGGACATCCGGCTGCAAGGCGCTGCTGATTGCGACCGATGGGGCGGTGATTGCCGCCGACACCGCGACCTATCCGATGTCGCAGCCGCGTCCGGGCTGGACCGAACAGGACCCGGAACTTTGGATCGAAGGCGCGCGCAAGGCGGTGGCCGGTGCGCTTGCGAAGGCTCCTGCAACAGAAATTCTTTGTATCGGGCTTTCCGGGCAGATGCACGGGCTGACGCCGCTGGATGGCCGCCATCAGGTTCTGCGGCCGGCAATCTTGTGGAACGATCAGCGCAACGGCGCGGAATGCGCGGCGATCACCGAAGCCGCGGGCGGTATCGACGGTCTGCTGGCGGCCACAAATAACCGGATGCTGGTGGGCTACACCGGCGGCAAGATCCTGTGGATGCGAAACCACGAGCCTGACCTTTTTGCGCGCATGAAGGTCTTTTTGAACCCAAAGGATTATCTGCGTTTTCGGCTGACCGGGGAAATCGCTACCGAAGTCTCGGATGCGTCTGGAACCGGTCTTTTCGATGTTCGTAGGCGTGCCTGGGCGACGGGGCTGATCGGGGCCATCGGCATCGACCCCGACCTTTTGCCGCCGGTCCATGAATCAAAGGTGATCTCGGGGCGGATTTCCGCTGCGGGTGCTGCGCTTTTCGGCCTGCCCAAAGGTATCCCGGTAGCGGGGGGCGGCGGCGACAGTGTGATTCAGACAATTGGTTCAGGCGTGATCGCGCCGGGCGAATTGCAAACCACCATCGGCACGGCGGGGATTCTTGCGGCGGCACTGGATGCGCCGCAGAACAACCCCGACGGGCGCCTTCAGGTCTTTTGCAATGTGGCCGCAGACAAGTGGCACTGTATGGGCGTTTCGCTGAATGCCGGTGGCGCGATGGGGTGGTATCGTGACACGCTTTGCGTTGGACCCGACGGCGCAAAACCGTCCTTCGACGCGATCGTCGAAGAGGCTGCCGCCACCCCCGCAGGCGCGCTGGGGCTTTTGTTTCTGCCCTATCTGAATGGCGAGCGCTGCCCGCACCCCGACCCGACCGCGCGGGGCGCCTTCATCGGGCTGACCGGTCGCCACGGTCGCGGCGCGATCACCCGCGCATTGATGGAAGGTGTGGTTCACGCCTTTGCGGACATGCATTCGCTGATGAAGCCGATGGGGATTGACGGGCGCATCGTCAATGCGTCGGGCGGAGGGGCGAAATCGCCGCTATGGCGCCAAATCCAGGCCGATATTTTCGGTTGCGATGTGGTGACGACGGATAGCGCGGCCGAAGGGGCGGCCTTTGGGGCGGCGCTGGTTGCCGGGCTTGCGGTTGATGTCTGGCCCGACGCCGCCACCGCCGTCACGACCTGCCGTAATCTGACAACCGAGCATCCCGACCCGATGACCGGCGCGGTCTACGCCCACGCGCATCAGATTTACCGCAACCTTTACCCGTTGCTCAGCGACAGCTTTGCTGCGCTTGGTGACCGTATTTTCGATCAGTAATCTTCAGGAGCCCGCATTATGCCAAACTATTCGGCGCTCATTTTCGATCTGGACGGCACGCTGATTGACAGCGCGCCTGACATTGCAGCAGCCATCAATTCCGGGTTCGCCCGCAATGGTTGGCCCGCGATGGAGACCCGCTACGTTGAGCGTTTCATCGGGAATGGGCCGCACCGCCTGATCATCGACATTCTCGAAGAACAGCATATCCCCTATGACGAGGCGCTGATCCATTCGGCTTATCAGGGCTATCTGGAAGCCTACCTTGCAGATCCAGCCGGGCGAACACGGTTCTTTGACCATGTGCGCGAGGATCTGACGTCGTTACATGCGGCGGGCATCCGGTTGGGGATCTGCACCAACAAGAACCACGACATTACCCTGAAGGTTCTGGCCCAACTTGAACTGGACCATCTGTTCACAGCCGCGATCGGGGCGGATGCCGTCCCGGCCTGCAAGCCCGATCCGGGCCATCTTTTGGCGGTTGCCAAGGCGATGGACCTGCAACCCGGCACCTGGGCCTATGTTGGCGACACGGGCGTTGACAAGGCCACAGCCGCCGCTGCGGGTATCCCGTTCTTTGTCGTTCCCTGGGGCGGCGGCCGCAAAGTCGAGGTTTCGCCCGGTTTTCGGTTGACGAGGCTGGCTGATCTGCTTCACCGCGATGCTACAACAAGCGCCACGGGGTAGAGGTAGCAAAGCCATGACAGTCAGCCTATTGCAAAAGGTCCTTCAGGAACGCGATGACATGTACCCGGCCGAACGCCGTGTAGCTGACTTTGTTGGTATGTCGCCCTCTGAGGTGATCCATATGAGCATGGCGAAACTGTCTGAAACCTGTTCGGTCAGCGACCCGACCATCATGCGTTTTTGCCGCCGTTTCGGCTTTGATGGCTATCAGGATTTCAAGCTTTCTCTGGCGCAAAGCCTGGTCCCGTCGGCACCTTTTGCCTATGAGCAGATCGTGCCACAGGACAGCATTGCCAATATCGTTCTGAAAACCTGCCGCAATTCGCTGAACGCAATTCAGCGTCTGGCCGAAGATCTGGCGCCAGAGCAGATTCAGGCGGCCGCCGGGCTGTTGGGTGCCGCGACCTGGACCGGGATCTACGCGACCGGCATTTCCGAAGTGAACGCGCTGGATACCGAACACAAGTTTCAGCGTCTGGGGATAAGGTGTCAGGCACTTTTGGGTAAGCAGCGCCAGTGGATGCATGCCGAAAGCGCCCGCCCCGGAGACGTAGCGCTGATTTTTTCACAGTCGGGTCATACGAAACAGATGGTCGAGGTGGCGACGGCGGTACGCGCCGGGGGTGGGCGCGTGGTCTCGGTTGCGGCTGGCGACAGCCCGTTGGCGCGGGTCTCGGATGCGGTGGTTGCCGTGCTGCCCTATGACCGGACAGAGATGATGACGCCGCTTGCCTCGCGGCTCAACCACCACCTTGTCACCAATATGCTGGTCACTGCCATCGCCATCGACAGTGGCAGCCAGTTCCCCGATCAGCTGCCAGCGCTTGATAGCTGGCAAACCGACAAGATCTGAAACCCCGAAGCGGCGCGGCAGCGGCTACGCCAGAGGAGACAATTATGAGCCAGCAGGACGAAGCCAAACGGGTCGCCGGACGCCGGGTGATCGAGGAATTCGTGCGTGACGGGATGAAACTTGGCCTCGGCTCGGGGACGACGTCGCATTTTTTTGTGCGGGAGCTTGGCAAGCATGTAGCGGAAGGGCTGAAGCTGACCTGCACCACCACCTCGCGCTCAACCATCGACGTTGCCCGCGAAGTGGGGATTGAGATTACCGATCCCAATGAAATTGGTGAGATTGACCTGACCGTCGACGGTCCGGACGAAATTGACCGCAACCTGAACATGATCAAGGGCGGTGGTGCCTGCCTGCTTTGGGAAAAGATTGTCGCCCATGCATCAAAAAAGATGATTTGCATCTGTGACGAATCGAAGATTGTGGACTGTCTGGGCAAGTTTCCCTTGCCGGTCGAAGTGGTGCAATTCGGCTGGAAGCAAACCGAGCGCATGGTCGCGCGGGTTCTGGTGGAACATGGCATCAAAGACAGCCGGATAGAACGCCGGATGCGCGACGGCCAACCCGTCGTGACTGACAGCGGCAATTTCATCCTCGATTGCCACTGCGGCCCGGTGATTACAAACCCCGCCCCGTTGGAGATCGAGCTGAACCGGATCCCCGGGGTTGTCGAAAACGGGCTTTTCACCCGTGAGGCGGCGGGCATGGTGGTGGGCTGCTTCGACGGTACGTCCTACGTTGCGATGCGGTAATATAGTAATACTTCGTATGGCAAGGGTGTGCAGGGCAAAGGCTTTGCGCATCCCTTAAACGCGTGACTATAGGTAACTTATTGTTATCTAACGAGGAATGGGAAAACCGTACCTTGACCTCTGTTCGACCAACAAGGCGAAATATGAATTCTCTAAGTGTCCGCCTATTGACAGACTCGAAAATATCTAGCTTTACTAGATCAACGGTTTTGTCTCAGGGAGGATACTATGACAAGATTGACAAATGTGAGCCGGCGTCAGGTCATGGCAGGTAGTGCCGCGCTGGGGCTGGGTGCAATGCTGGGGCGCAGTGCGTTTGCGCAGGATCGCCTGTCGATCCCCTATTCCAACAAAAGCCTCGATTACTATTTCTTTGTGATCCAGGAAGAGGCCGTGAAGCGCGCCGTCGAGGCCAATAAAGGCGAATTCCAGGCCACCAACGCCAACTTTGACAACACCCGTCAGTTGGAGCAGTGGCAAAGCCTTCTGCTGTCGCAACCCTCTGCGATCATCTCGGACCCGATCGACAGTCAGGCGATCGTTTCGGCGATCCGTCGTTACAACAAACAAAAAATTCCGGTGGGCATCATTGATACCCCGGCCGATGGCGGCGACGTTGCGATCACCGTCAGCTTCGATAACTTCGAAGGCGGTGTTATGGCCGCGAACGAAATCATCAACCGCCTGATCAAGAAATACGGCAGCCCGAAAGGCACCGTTCTGAACTGCTACGGCGCGCTGGCCTCGGTGGCCTGGCGTCTGCGCAAAGAGGGCATGGATTCGGTCTTTGCCCAGTATCCCGACATCACCTATCTGGCGCGCCCGACCGAAGGTCAGTTGGAACAGATGCTTTCCGTGACCCTTTCGACCCTGTCGGAATACCCTGATCTTGATGCGGTTCACGCCCCCTCGGATTCGCCGGCTCGCGGCATCGCCACAGCCCTTCAGCAGCGTGACCGCTGGAAGAAGGTTGGCGAGGACGGGCATGTGATCTTCGTCAATATCGACGGTGAGCCGGTGGCGGTGAACTGGGTCCAGGAAGGCTATATGGATGCTTGCGTCTCGCAAGACCCGATCGCTTATGGCGAAATCGCGGTCGAGATGATCCTGAAACACTCGCTGAAAGGTGAGGCGGTTCCGCTCGGCACCTATGAAAACAAAAAGTATTTCTGGGAAAAGGGTGAAATCGTCGAAGGCAAGACCGGCCCGACGCTGATCATTCCGGCCTTTGTCATCAATGGCGACAACGCCGCCGATCCGCGCCACTGGGGCGCGGTCGCTGAAAAGGAATGGGGCATCCCCTACGCGTGATGCCTGCCGGTTGCGGCAAAACCGAAGCGGTCCTGATCGCTTCGGTTTCTTTCTAAAAGGTGGAGAGAACCAAAATGGCGATGCATGACCCGCGCACACGGCCCGCCATGGCGGATGCCGTTCTTGAAATAGAGAACGTTGCGAAAATCTATGGGCCGGTCAAGGCACTGCGCGGCGTTTCGATGAAGATCCGGCGTGGAACGATCCATGGTCTTTTGGGTGAAAACGGTGCGGGAAAATCGACGCTGGTCAATATCATTTCCGGTCAGCGCGCGCCTACATCAGGCCGGATCATCATGGACGGCACCCCGCTTGCGCATGTCGATGTGAAGTCGATGGAAGAGGCCGGCGTTTTTCTGGTGACGCAGGAACCGATGATCATCGACAACATGACGGCCGCCGAAAACCTGATGCTGGGTATCTGGCCCACGCGCGGCGGCCTTGTCGACTGGAAGAAACTGCGCAGTGATGCGGCGCGGATGCTGGACGGCTCGGGTATTCCCGCCGAGGCAACCGCAGGGCGGCTTGATGCGGTGGCGCGGCGCAAGCTGAATATTCTGCGTGCCATGTTCTCGGGCGGCAAAGTCATCATTCTGGATGAACCAACGGCCGCGCTGACCGTGGCCGACCGCAAGGTCCTGTTTGATTTCATGCGGCGGCTGAAATCCGAGGGCGTCACTTTTATTTTCATCTCGCATTACAATGACGAGATCCTGGAAATCTGTGACGCGGTTTCGGTCTTGCGCGATGGCAGCCTTGCGGGAGGCTCAGAAGATGTAGGGGCGATGTCCTCTGAACAGCTAAGCGAACTGGTATTGGGCCGGGGTCTCGCACTCTTTCAGCGCAAGCGCCGCGATCACAGCGGCAAAGCGGCTACAGTTTCGGTGCGCGACGTGCGGGGACGGCATCTTTCGGTCAAGGCGCTTGATATCGCGCCGGGCGAAGTGGTGGGGTTCACCGGGCTGCCGGGTGCGGGTGCAAAAGAACTTGCCCGCGCAATCTTTGGCCTGAACCCGGCGACGGGCACGATCATGCTGGAGGGGAAAACCGGCGGCCTGCCGGCCAATCCCTACGCCGCCATCAAGGCGGGCATTGCCTATCTGTCGGATGACCGCCGCAAGGATGGCGCGGTTGGCCAGATGTCGATCGGCGCGAATATCGCCCTTTCCTCGCTGCCGGCGCGCACAAAATTCGGCTTCATTGACCGCGGGGCAGAAGCCTCGGTCATTACACGTTATTTCGACGCCATGGACGTCAAAGCGCCCAGCCCGGACTATGCTGTAGATACGCTTAGCGGTGGCAATCAGCAAAAAGTGTGTCTGGGCCGTGTGCTGGCCACCAATCCGCGCCTGCTGATCGTCGACGAACCCACCCGCGGCATTGACGTGGGTGTGAAACAGGATGTGCTGCGCATCATTGATGAGCTTTCAGATACCGGCGTTTCGGTCATCATCGTCTCGACCGACACTGATGAATTGGTGCGCGCCGTTGACCGGGTGTGCGTTTTTGATCAGGGCGATATCAGGGAAATGCTGACCGGCAGGGACATCACCGTCGAGCGTCTGCGCGCATCGGTGCAGGCATGACGCAAACCGTTAAGACAGGAGGCTCGGCAATGAGCAACGCAACCGCTAACGATACGGCAGCCCCGGCATCCGGTATCACCCGCCACGCAGTCTTTGGCTGGGTTTTGCACAACGTCGTCTGGATCTGGCTGATTGCCCTGGTGGCGATTTTTGGCGCTTTCAACGATTTCTTCCTGACCATCTTCAACTTGCAAAACGTGATGGTGCAGGCGACGGTTCTGGGGATGCTGGGCCTTGCGGTCGCGCTACCGCTGCTGGTGGCGGAAATTGACCTGTCGATTCCGGCTAATGCCGGGTTTTCGGCAGCCGTGGGGGCGCTTGCCTATTCCGACCTCGGACTGCCCTGGTTCATCGCCACACTGATCGGGCTGCTGACCGGCACGCTGATCGGGTTTTTCAACGGCCTGTGCATCACCAAACTGAAGATGGTCTCATTGATCGAGACATTGGCGATGATGATCATCCTGCAGGGCGCGCTACTGGCGCTGACCCAAGGTAGAACGCTGACCAACCTGGCCGATGGCTATGTCTGGATCGGTCAGGCCACCATCGGCGGCTGGCCGCTGATGCCGATCGTCTTTCTGCTTGCGCTGACCGTGATGGGCGTGGTTCTGCGCCGGACCGTTCTTGGCCGGTCGGTCTATGCCGTGGGTGGCAATCCGGTGGCCTCCAGTTCGGCCGGTATACGGGTCGACCGGGTCAAGATCATCACCTACACGATCTCGGGCTTTCTGGCGGCGCTTGCGGGCTTTTTGCTGGCATCGTGGCAAATGGCGATCACCTCGAACCAGGGGGCAAGCTATCTGCTCTACGCCATCGCGGCCCCAATCATCGGCGGCGTCAGCGTGTTTGGTGGGCGTGGCAATACCTGGGGGGTACTGGGCGGCGTCCTGCTGTTGACGGTCATTCAGGTCGGACTCGCAATCATCAATGTGCCGTCGTTCTATGTCGGAATGATCGGCGGCATGATGATCTTCATCGCCGTGGCGATTGACGCGCTGCGCGTTCGCTACTTTGGATGACGCGGCACCTGTTGCGTCATCGCTGTGCCGGATCGTAGCTGTTTGACCTGCTTGTGGCCCTTGGCCGTAATCGGGCCGCCCGCCCCGTGCCCCATCTTCAACTGCCAGATAGTTCCCACTATTGTGCGCGGTTGTCGGGGCCCCGGTTCGGGCCACCTGATGCAGCCCAGACGCCGCAAGGCACAGGCCAGATACGCCGGCCGCCCGTTATCTTCATCAACGCCATGATCATCGCCCGCCCAGCCTTCGCCAGCGCTGGTGGTGCCTTTTCAATGGCCCGCCAGCGCACCGCTACATTCACGGGGTGCAGCATTCCTCCTGGCTTTTTTTTGGTAAAAATACTCCCGCCGGAGGCTCCGGGCGGTGCCCGATGCGCTACTGCCGGGCATGAAAAAGGGCGCCCAAAAGGCGCCCTGATCCGAATTCCTACCTGACGAAATCAGGCCAGCGCGAGGTTCGTTGCCGACTCGCGGCCATCACGGCCGGCTTCGATGTCGAACGTTACGGCTTGACCGTCGTCCAGCTGGCGGATGCCTGCGCGCTCCAGCGCCGAAACGTGCACGAACACGTCACGGTTGCCGCCTTCCGGGGCGATAAAGCCGAAGCCTTTGGTAGCATTAAACCATTTCACGGTGCCCTTGGCCATCGTGTTTACTCCTGTTCATTGCCACCCACAAAATCGCGGTAGCCCGGCTCTGTCAGATCAAGATCGAGAACTGAACCGTGAGGAAACAGAAGGTCGATAGAGATAGCGTCGCATGATCCATATGCACCATTTTGGCGAATCATGCAAGCTCTGCCTGTGCTTACCTGCGAAAGGCGGCGGGCTTTTGCCATTCGCGCATGAAAAAGGGCGCCCGTAGGCGCCCTTTCCACTGTCTGGGTCCGGGGGCAGATTACATCATGCCGCCCATGCCGCCCATGTCGGGCATGCCGCCGCCAGCAGCGCCTTTGGGCTCGGGCTTTTCGGCCACCATTGCTTCGGTGGTGATCAGCAGACCCGCGATAGAGGCGGCGTCTTCCAGCGCGGTGCGGGTGACTTTCGCCGGGTCAATTACGCCGAATTTGAACATGTCGCCATATTCTTCGGTCTGCGCGTTGAAGCCAAAGGTCACGTCGTCACTTTCGCGCACCTTGCCAGCCACCACGGCGCCATCGACGCCAGCGTTGTCAGCAATCTGACGCAGCGGCGCTTCCAGCGCGCGCTTGACGATCACGATCCCGGCAGACTGATCGGCATTATCGCCTTTCAGGCCTTCCAGTACCTTGCCGGCCTGCACCAGTGCAACACCGCCACCCACGACGATGCCTTCCTGAACGGCCGCACGGGTCGCGTTCAGCGCGTCATCGACACGGTCCTTGCGCTCTTTCACTTCGACTTCGGTCATCCCGCCAACGCGGATTACCGCAACGCCGCCAGCCAGTTTGGCCACGCGCTCTTGCAGCTTTTCCTTGTCGTAGTCGCTGGTGGTCTCTTCGATCTGGGTGCGGATCTGGCTGACGCGCGCCTCGATTTCGGCCTTCTCACCGGCACCGTCCACGATCGTGGTGGTGTCTTTGGTGATCGTGACTTTCTTGGCAGTGCCCAGCATGTCCATGCCGACGTTTTCCAGCTTCATGCCCAGATCTTCCGAGATCACCTGACCACCGGTCAGAATCGCGAGGTCTTGCAGCATTGCCTTGCGACGATCGCCAAAGCCCGGTGCCTTCACGGCAGCAATTTTCAGCCCGCCGCGCAGTTTGTTCACCACCAGCGTCGCCAGGGCTTCGCCTTCGACGTCTTCCGAGATGATCAGCAGCGGCTTTTGGCTTTGGATCACCGATTCCAGCAGCGGCACCATCGGCTGCAGCGACGAAAGTTTCTTTTCGTGCAGCAGGATCAGACAGTCTTCCAGATCGGCAACCATCTTGTCGGGGTTTGTCACGAAATAGGGGCTGAGGTAGCCACGGTCGAACTGCATCCCTTCGACGACTTCAACCTCGGTTTCCATGCCCTTGTTTTCTTCGACGGTGATCACACCCTCGTTGCCGACCTTTTGCATCGCATGTGCGATGTGCTGGCCGATAAAGGTTTCGCCGTTGGCCGAAATGGTGCCAACCTGCGCCACTTCGTCGCTGTCTTTGACCGGGCGCGAAGCCGCCTTGATCGCGTCCACAACCTTGGTCACGGCCTGGTCGATGCCACGCTTCAGGTCCATCGGGTTCATCCCGGCGGCCACGGCCTTCAGGCCCTCACGGATGATGGCCTGGGCCAGCACGGTCGCGGTGGTGGTGCCGTCGCCGGCTTCGTCATTGGTGCGCGAAGCGACTTCCTTCACCATCTGCGCGCCCATGTTTTCGAACTTGTCCGACAGTTCGATTTCCTTGGCGACCGTCACACCGTCTTTGGTGATGCGCGGCGCGCCGTAGGATTTGTCGATGACCACGTTGCGGCCTTTCGGGCCCAGCGTCACCTTGACCGCATCGGCCAGGATGTTGACGCCCTTGAGCATACGGTCACGGGCATCGGTCGAGAATTTGACGTCCTTGGCTGCCATTTGCTAGCTCCTGGTATGTCTGAATTTCGTTAAAAGGCGCGCAGTCTCAGGCCAGAATGCCCAGAATGTCGCTTTCCTTCATGATCAGCAGCTCTTCGCCGTCGATCGTGACTTCGGTGCCCGACCATTTGCCGAACAGCACCTTGTCGCCGGGTTTCACCGACATTGCGATCAGCTCGCCCGAATCTTTGCGCGCACCCTCGCCACAGGCCACAACTTCGGCCTCTGCGGGTTTTTCTTTTGCGCTATCGGGGATGATCAGCCCGCCCTTGGTCTTTTCGTCGCTTTCGACGCGGCGGACCAGCACTCGGTCATGCAGCGGTTTGAATGCCATCTGGTAACACTCCCTTGAGATTCCAGGTTGAATGGTATTGGCACTCGTTATCAGTGAGTGCCAACAGCCGGTGATCTAAGCAACCCATCCCACGGTGTCAACAGGCCAGACGCTAAAAATGTCGCGCCCTTGGATAAGCGCGCGCAACGTGGCAGGGTTTGGCTCACGGTAGCCAGAAGGGGCACGGCGGGCATGTGGGTTTCACGGGGTTTCATCGGGCTGATTGCGGCGTTTATGCTGACCGCGCCGCAGGTGCAGGCGGGCTGTGCCGGCGAAAACCTCTTTGCCCGCCTTCCCGCCGAAACCCAGGCCCAGCTTGCCGCCAGGGCCGACGCTGCCCCCTATGCCCGCGGCCTTCTCTGGCGGGCTGTCCGCGGCGATCAGGCCCTTGTGTTGCTGGGCACTTACCACTTTGCAGATCCGCGTCACGCCGCCACGCTGACTGCCCTTTCGCCGCATCTGGACCATGCCAAGACCCTGCTGGTCGAGGCGGGTCCAGACGAACAGGCCGCCCTAAAGGCCGCGGCCAGCAGCAACCCCACGCTGTTGTTCACCACCGGTGCAACCCTGCCTGAACGGATGGCCAAACCCGAATGGGACCGTCTCAAAACCGCGTTTCAGGCCCGCGCCATCCCTGCCTTTCTGGGGGCCAAGTTTCAGCCCTGGTATGCCGCCGTCACCCTTGTCCTGTCGCCCTGTGCCATGGCCGAGGCCGCCGCCGGCGCGCGTGGCCTTGATGACGCGGTGATGGAGGCCGCCCTTGCCCGTGGCCTGACGATCCGCGCGCTTGAACCCTATGACACCGTCTTTACCCTGTTCAGCACCATCCCCGAATCCGCCCAGATCGAGATGATTTTGTCGACCCTGCCCATGGCCGAGCACGCCGATGACTACACTGCCACGCTGGCCGATGCCTATTTTGCCCAGCAACCCCGCCTGATCTGGGAATTCTCGCGCCATGACGCCCTTGAAAACTCGGGTCTTTCCCCCGCGCAGGTCGCCGCGCAATTTGCCCTCTCGGAAGAAATCCTGATGCTGCGGCGCAACCGTGCCTGGCTGCCGGTGATCGAAGCGGCGCTGACCGATGGCCCGGTGGTGCTGGCCGCTGGTGCGCTGCACCTCTCGGGGCAGGGCGGGTTGCTGGATCTGCTGGCCGAGGCGGGCTTTACCCTCACACCGCTGCCCATACCCTGACCCATCCCCCGCAACCTCGGGATGACAACCCCCCTCACAGCGCCTATAAGGCGCCAAACCCACTTATCCGAAGGCACCCAAATGATTCAGGTTCTTGGCCATAAATCCCCCGACACCGATGCCACCGGTTCGCCCATCATCTGGGCCTGGTATCTGACCGAGGTAAAGGGCACCCCGGCCCGCCCCGTCCTTTTGGGCGAACCCAATACCGAAGCGGCCTTCATGCTGCGCCACTGGGATCTGCCGAAACCGGAAATCATCTCTGACGTGACGGCCGATGACACCTGCGTCATCGTCGATACCAACAACCCCGCCGAACTGCCGCCCTCGATCAATGACGCGAAGATCCTGGCGATCATCGACCACCACATGCTGGTCGGCGGCCTCAAGACCAAAACCCCGATCGATGTGACCATCCGCCCGCTGGCCTGCACCGCGACCATCATGCATGACCTGATCGGCGCTGATCTGGCGCGCGCCCCCCGCGCGATCAAAGGCGCGATGCTGACCTGCATCCTGTCGGACACGCTTGCCTTCCGCTCGCCCACCACCACCGCCCATGACCGCGCCGTCGCTGAAAGCCTCGCCGCTGATCTGGGCGTCGACATCGCCACCTTCTCGGCAGAGCTCTTCGCCGCCAAATCCGATGTCTCGGCCTTCTCGGATGCTGACCTGCTGCGCATGGACAGCAAGGAATACGAAGTTGCGGGCAAACAGCTACGCGTCTCGGTTCTCGAAACGACCGCGCCCAAGGTGCTGCTCGACCGCAAGGCCGCGCTGATGGCCGCCATGCCCGCCGTCGCCACCCAGGACGGCGCCGATCAGGTCCTGCTCTTCATCGTCGATATCCTGAACGAGGAAGCAACCCTGCTGGTCCCGAATGATCTGGTCAAATCCCTGGCCGAGGCGTCGTTTCCCTGCACTGTCAGCGGCGACACCGTCGTGCTGCCCGGCGTGATGAGCCGCAAAAAGCAAATCATCCCGGCGCTGAAACTCTGACCAAAAAACGGCGGCGGGGCAGGGCCATTGGGCCGCCCCGCCGCCGCCTCGCCATATGCACGGATGTCATACGCAAGTCATACGAATGTCATACCGGTAATTTCAGCCAGAAAGACACCCCAATGACCCGCATCATCGCCTCGCTTTCCGACATCTCGCAGCCCTATGACGCGCTCTTGTGCGACCTCTGGGGATGCCTGCACAACGGCGTCAAAGCCTATCCGGACGCTGTTGCTGCATTGCAGCAATTTCGTGCCAAGGGCGGCAAGGTGCTGCTGTTGACCAACGCCCCCCGGCCCGCGACCTTCGTCATCACCAGCTTTGATCGGCTGGGCGTGCCGCGCGACGCGTGGGACGGGGTGGTTTCGTCAGGTGATGCCGCGCAAGACGCCATGTTCGCAGGCGCTGTCGGGCACAAGGTCTGGCACCTGGGCCCCGACAAGGATGATGGGTTTTTCACCAATATCCCCACCGAATGGGCCGATGCCCCGCCCATCGAACGTGTCCCACTGGAACAGGCCGACGGCATCGTCTGCACCGGCCCGTTTGACGAGATGACCGAAACCCCCGATGATTACCGCGCCCGCTTTCTGATGGCGAAAACATTGGGTTTGCCAATGCTTTGCGCCAACCCCGATCTTGTCGTGGATATGGGCGACAGGCGCATTTACTGCGCCGGCGCGCTGGCCGCACTTTACGAGGAAATGGGCGGTCAGGTGCTCTATTTCGGTAAACCCCACCCGCCTATCTACGACCTCGCCCGCCGCCGCCTTGCCGCGATGGGTGGTGTTGATGAGGGGCGGGTGCTCGCGATAGGCGACGGGATCAACACCGATATCGCAGGCGCGCAAGGCGAAGGCTTCGACTCGGTCTTCGTTACTGCCGGGATTGCCGCAGATCATTTCGGCCCCGGCGCTGATCACCCGGACCCGACCCGGCTGAATGACTGGCTAGCGGCCCATCATCAAAACCCAACCTACGCAATCAGCCTGCTACGCTGACCTGCAACTGATTGATAAAACCATATGCTTTTGTTTGGCTAAAATACTCTCGGGGGGAGACGCCCCCAAAGGGGGTGGCGTGGGGGGCTGTCTGCCCCAGCCCCTGACGGCAAATGTTGAAGCTCGCAGCCTTTACGATGCGAGCTTTTCCATTCGTCCTTCCCTTGCCCTATCTGCCGATCATCCCAGTCGATAGGAGAAGAAGCGTAACCGTACCATTGATACCGCAGCTTATGCAGCTTGACTGTTCTCGGCAG
>NZ_JBLJBV010000095.1:0-5325 GCF_047638075.1 Phaeovulum sp. | reverse complement strand
ATTATCTGTTCCAGTTTTGTGCTGATGATCCTTCAGGCACTGGTTCATCTGTTCCGCGACATTGCGGTTTTGCGCGGGGAAGAACTTTGATGTCTTATGAGATGATCGCAGCGCTGATGTTTTCAACGATGCTGCTGATGATGATTACCGGGCAACGGGTGTTTGGCGCGATCGGCTTTGTGGCGGTTGTCGCGGCGCTGTCGCTGTGGGGCACCGGCGGGTCGGATATGGGCTTTTCATCGGTAATGAAGCTGATGAAGTGGAACGCCCTGCTGACGCTGCCGATGTTTGTGTTCATGGGCTATGTGATGTCGGAAAGCCGTCTGGCCGAAGACCTTTACAAGATGTTTCACGTCTGGTTCGGGCCCCTGCCCGGCGGGTTGGCGATTGGCACGATCATGCTGATGGTGATGATCTCGGCGATGAACGGGCTTAGCGTGGCGGGAATGGCGATTGGCGCCACTATCGCGCTGCCGGAACTGGTCAAACGCAACTACGACAAGCTGATGATTTCAGGCGTGATTCAGGGCGGATCAAGCTTGGGGATTCTGATCCCTCCGTCGGTGGTCATGGTGCTGTTTGCCCAGATCGCCCGGCAGCCGGTCAGCCAGCTGTGGCTGGCCGGGCTGATGCCGGGGCTACTGATGGCGTTGATGTTCGTCATCTACATTCTGCTGCGCTGCGCGCTTAACCCGCGCCTGGCCCCAGCCCTTTCAGCCGAGGAGCGCGCTGCAATCAGCTGGGGCGAGCGGTTTCGCCTGCTGCGGGCGGGGTTGTTGCCGCTGTTCATCTTTGCCGCGATGATGGTGCCGTTCATCAAGGGCTGGACCAGCCTGACCGAAAGCTCGGTCATCGGGGCGCTGACGGCGGTTATCGCAGCCGTCCTGAAACGGCGTTTCACCCGTGAGGTCTTTGAGGTTTCCACCCGCAACACGCTGGCCATCACCACCATGTTCATGCTGATCATCATGGCCGCCCTGTCGTTTGGCGCGGTGTTTGACGGGTTGGGCGCAGGGCGCGCGATTGAGACGTTTTTTGTCACCGATCTGGGGCTGTCACCGATTCAGGTGCTGATTCTGATGCAGGTTTCATTCCTGTTCATGGGGATGTTTCTAGACGACACCGCCATGCTGGTGATCGTGGCGCCGATCTATGTGGGATTGGCCCGAACGCTGGGGTTCGATCTGGTGTGGTACGGCGTGCTTTACACGATCACCTGCCAGATCGCCTACCTGACGCCCCCCTTTGGCTATAATTTGTTTTTGATGCGCGCCATGGCCCCCGATGACTTTACCTTACCGGTCATCTATCGTTCGGTATTCCCCTTCGTTGGGGTAATGCTGCTCACGCTGATCATCGTAATGGTATTTCCGCAAATCGCGTTATGGCTTCCTCAATCAATCTACGGAAAATAACAATAACCCCGAATGGGGGTGCAACCCAACAAGGAGAAACCACCATGACAACCACAAGACGCAAGTTTCTGACCACCGGCGCGCTGGCCGCGGGCACGGCATCGCTTGCCGCCCCAGCACTGGCGCAGGCCCCGATCAAGTGGCGGATGCAGACCTATGCCGGCACCGCACTGGGCGAACATGTCTGCAAACCCGCCGTCGATGCGTTCAACACCATCGCCAACGGCCAGATGGAGATCGAGCTTTACTACTCTGACCAGCTTGTCCCCACATCCGAGTTGTTCCGTGCCATGCAAAAGGGCACGATCGACGCGGTGCAGTCAGATGATGACAGCATGGCAAGCCCCACTGATGTGACGGTGTTTGGCGGCTACTTCCCGCTGGCGCTGCGCTATTCACTGGATGTGCCGGTGCTGTTCAACAACTACGGCCTGAACGAAATCTGGGGCGAGGAATATGCCAAGGTCGGGGTCAAGCATATCTCGGCGGGATCGTGGGACCCGTGCCATTTTTCGATGAAAGATCCGGTTACTTCGCTGGCCGATCTTAAGGACAAGCGGGTCTTTACCTTCCCGACTGCGGGGCGCTTCCTTACCCAGTTTGGCGTGGTGCCGGTCACCCTGCCGTGGGAAGATATCGAGGTGGCGTTGCAAACCGGAGAGTTGGACGGTGTCGCCTGGTCAGGCATCACCGAGGTCTATACCGCATCCTGGGTGAAATCGGCGCCGCATTTCCTGACCAACAACATCTCGGGCGCGTGGATCGGGCATTTCTTCGCCAATATGGACCGCTGGAACGAACTGCCACCGCACCTGCAACAGCTTATGCGGACCAGCTTTGAGGCGTCACATTACTACCGCCAGCACTGGTATTGGGGCGGCGAAGCCAAGTTGCGCGTCGAAGGCGCCGACACCAAACTGACCGCCATTCCAGATGCGGAATGGGCAACGGTCGAAGAAGCGGCACAGAAGTTCTGGGATGAGATCGCCGCCGAAAGCCCGGTCAAGGCCAAGGTCGTCGAAATCATCAAGGCCTATAACACCAATATGTCCAAAGCAGGCCGTCCATACCGCTATAGCTGACCTCAGGGCCGCGCGGGCGCATCCGTGCCCCCGCGCGGCCCCTTTTGACCCGGGTGTGCCCGGCCCCAGTGCGTGCGACAGGAGGAAAGTTCACATGCCCGCCAACCTGACCTTCGACGGTCTGAAAAAAGCAACCGCCTCGGGCGAAATCGACACGGTCATCGTTTGCATGACCGACATGCAGGGGCGACTGACGGGCAAGCGTTTTGTCGCGCAGCATTTCGTCGAAAGCGCCTGGGAAGAAACGCATTGCTGCAACTACCTTCTGGCAACCGACATGGAAATGGTCACCGTGCAGGGCTATCAGGCCACCTCCTGGGCCACCGGCTATGGCGACTATATGATGAAGCCCGATCTGGCCACGCTGCGCCGTATTCCCTGGATGCCGGGAACCGCGCTGGTGATGTGCGATGTGCTTGACTCGCATACGCATCAGCCGGTGCCGCACGCACCGCGTTCAGTTCTGCAACGCCAGGTGGAACGGGCCCGCGCAATGGGCTATGAGCCGATGATGGCGACCGAGCTGGAGTTTTATCTTTTTGAGCAAAGCTTTAGCGAATTGTTCGATTCACGCTATTATGAACCGGTTCCAATGGCGCGCTACAACGTCGATTATTCGATTTTTGGTACATCGCGCGACGAGCCGATCATGCGCGCAATTCGCAACGGGCTTTATGCCGCCGGGATTCCGATCGAATGTTCAAAAGGCGAGGCCGACTCTGGCCAGGAGGAGGTGAACGCGAAATACTCGGACGCGATGGACACCGCCGACATGCACGCGATCATCAAACAAGGCGTCAAGGAAATTGCCCAGGCACACGGCGCAAGCGTGACCTTCATGGCCAAATACGACCACCGCAAGGCCGGGTCCTCCAGCCATGTGCATCAATCGCTATGGAAAGACGGCGCAGCTGCCTTTCGCGACAAATCCGACCCGCAAGGTATGTCCGCGCTGATGCGTCACTATATCGCCGGGCAACTTGCCCATGCCGCAGACATCACCTATTTTCTCGCGCCCTATATCAACAGCTACAAACGCTTTGTTGTCGGCATGTTCGCCCCCACCAAAGCAGTCTGGAGCCTGGACAACCGCACCGCCGGTTTTCGCGTCTGCGGTGAAGGCACCAGCGCGGTGCGGGTGGAATGCCGCATCGGCGGCGCCGATCTGAACCCCTATCTTGCCTGTGCGGCGCTACTGGCGGCCGGGCTGGACGGGATCGAACAAAAGATGGTGCTGGAGCCCGCGATTTCCGGCGATATCTATCAGGCGGGTGCGGTGCGCGAGGTTCCCAAAACGCTGGGCGCCGCTGCCAAGGCGCTGGCCGGGTCGACCATGCTGCGCGCCGCATTGGGCGACGATGTGGTGGACCATTACCACCGCGCCGCCTTGTGGGAGATCGAAGAACAAAACCGCGTCGTCACCGATTGGGAATTGGCGCGGGGCTTTGAACGCGCCTGAGGCGCAAGAGTGTCGCGCCGAAGGGCGCCAAAAGGACAGAACCGATGACCAAAACCATTCAATGCATCTCGCCCGTCGATGGGCGCGTCTATGCCGAACGCCCGGCCTTGAGCATGGTCGATGCCGAAGCCATGGCCGCGCGCGCGCGTGCTGCCCAAGGCCCATGGGCCGCCCGCCCCTTGGCTGAACGCATCGCGCTGGTGCAGTCCGGCGTGGCCCGGCTGAACGACATGAAAGAGGTTCTGGTCGAGGAACTGGCCTGGCAGATGGGCCGCCCCACCCGCTATGGCGGCGAATTTGGCGGGGTCAACGACCGCACCGCCTATATGTCGGAAATCGCCGCCTCGGCGCTGGCGCCCATGGTGGTTGAGGATTCGGACCGCTTTGAACGCCGGATCGAACGGGAACCTGTTGGCGTGGTCTTTGTGCTGGCGCCCTGGAACTACCCCTACCTCACCTCGATCAACACCATCATTCCGGCACTGATCGCCGGCAATACCGTGGTGCTGAAACACGCGAGCCAGACCCTGTTGGTCGGTGAGCGCCTGGCCGAGGCGCTTCATGCTGGTGGCGTGCCCAAGGACGTGTTCCAGAACGTGGTTCTGGACCATGCCACGACCGAGGCCCTGATTGGCCAGCGCGCCTTCAACTTTATCAACTTCACCGGCTCGGTCAGCGGCGGGGCCGCGATGGAGCGCGCGGCGGCGGGCACCTTTACCGGGCTCGGGTTGGAGCTGGGCGGCAAAGACCCCGCCTATGTGATGGAAGACGCCGATCTTGATGCCGCCGTGGACAGCCTGATGGATGGCGCGATGTATAACGCGGGCCAATGCTGCTGCGGCATCGAACGGATCTATGTCCACGAAAGCCTTTATGAGACCTTCGTCAAGAAGGCGGCAGACTGGGTGAAGGGCCTGAAACTGGGCAACCCGTTTGACGCGGCCACCACCCTCGGCCCGATGGCCAACAAGCGCTTTGCCCATGTGGTGCGCGAACAGATCGCAGAGGCACTGGCCGAAGGCGCCACCGCCCTGATCGACCCTGCCCTTTTCCCCGAAGATGACGGCGGCGCCTATATCGCGCCGCAGATCCTGATCAACGTGAACCACGAAATGCGGGTGATGCGTGAAGAAAGCTTTGGCCCGGTGGTGGGCATCATGCCGGTCAAGGATGATGCCGAAGCGGTGGCCGTGATGAATGACAGCCCCTATGGGCTGACCGCATCACTTTGGACAGGCAACGCCACCCGCGCCGCCGATGTTGGCGCCCAGATTGATACCGGCACGGTGTTCATGAACCGCTGCGACTACCTTGACCCCGCGCTGTGCTGGACCGGCTGCAAGGATACGGGCCGGGGCGGCAGCCTGTC
>NZ_JBLJBV010000094.1:0-16182 GCF_047638075.1 Phaeovulum sp. | reverse complement strand
CGCAGCGAGATCATCCCGCCGCTCCCGTGGTCTATTTTTGCACCGCCGCTTACAAACGCCGTTGCGATGTCACTGTGCGTCAAGCCAATGCTTCCGCCTGTTTGATCTAGGGCGGGTTACCGACCGAAGGCACGCTCGCCCCCTCTCGGGCGATTGCAGCACAATGCCCTGCCGGGCAACGGATCACTTGCCGCAATCTCGCCAGTCTCAGATTTAAGCCCGCGGTTACCGTTGAACTCGACCGCTCAACACTGGCAACATGGTGCGGCAAAGTCAGCTTCCACCTTGCCCCAGTTGTCGACCACATGCTGGCCCACCTCAAGCGATCAACTCAGCTTTTTATGGACGAGACACACGCCCCGGTGCTTGACCCGGGGGCTGGTAAAACCAAAACGCGCTATCTCTGGCCTCTGACCCGCGGTGACCGTGGCTGGGGCGGTGAAGATCCTCCCGCCGTTGTCTTCACCTATGTTCCTGGGCGCAGTGGCACCTATGCAATGAATATCCTGCAGGGCTTTGAGGGCATCCTTCGGGTCGATGGTTATGCCGGATATGACGCTTTCGCCGAACCGCGCCGTGTGGTGGGGCACCTTCGACGCTGGCTTACTGCCAGGCATATTCACGGCGCAAACTGCATGGCATCGACCAAGAGGATGGCTCTGAGATTGCTGCCGAAGGCCTGCGCCCCATCGCCTATCTTTAATCGCCCATCTTTACAAGATGGAGGCCAGCATTCGCGGTCATACGCCCAAAGAGCGTCTTGCCACGCGCCAAGCGCAATCTGCCCCGGTGATCCAACTTCTGCCCTTGGCTGACCCATCAGCGCAGCCGAATATCAACCAAATCCCGCCTTGGCGAAAAGCTCGGATAAAGCCACCCCCACCGGGACGGGCTGCTGGTATTCCTGACTGACGGCCGCGTCGAGATGGACACCCATCCGGTAGAAAGCACCATCCGGCCAATCACGCTCAATCGCAAGAATGCCCTCTTCGCCCCCTCTCGGGATTTTGGCCTTGCCAAAACCCTGCCGGGCAACGGGTCATGATGAAGGGGGCCAAACTTGGGACCGCATCGCCTCACTGATTGAAACCTGCAAGATGAACCGCAGCGATCCATACGCCTATCTGCGCCAAACCCTTGAAGCCATTTCCAATGGTCATCCCAAGGCACAGATCGAGAATTTCATGCCATCGGCCTTCGGCAAAACGTCAAGCCGCTAAGCCCACGGCCCGGTCGCAGCACTTGCAATCGAATTTATCTGCGATGTGCCGGGCTCTTCAGACCGTTCTTTCGAAGGGGCATGGGCTAACGTGGACTGCAACGCCCGGGCAATCTCCAGGACCACACGATACTGGCTTTCCTGTGCAATGCGAAAATCTTCGCCGTCGATGGTTTCATCCGGTGCCTCGGTGATTAGAGCCACGGGATAGGGCTCTGACTCTGTCTCGGTTGTGGAATGGGGGATACAGCCTCTTGCGACCTCAAAATCCGGTGTCGGGTTCGCGGCCAGATAACGCCGCATCATCATCGCGTTCTGCCGCATCTGTTCAGGATGACCTGCAATCGCCGTGATTGCGGCCTCCACCACCAGCTTTGCCAGGTCGCCCCAACCGGGGTGGTGGCGGCAGATCAGAAAGAACCCTTTCGGCAGCGTCCATCGCGCAAATCCGCGGGGGACGTAGCCTGAAAGCGGGCGGGTCCATTCATGTGACGGATAGCCGTGCAGGTTGACATGCACATCGGCGGGCAGTCTTTCACGCGCCATTTGCCGGATACGGGATTCATACCCGGTCGCGAATGACAGATCGTTGCCGCCAGCGGTGTAACGTGCGGCGTGGTGCATGTAGGATTCGTTGTCCCGGCATAACCTGCGAAACAGCGCATAGCCATCCGGGTTTTCCATCGGGCAGAGGGTAAAGCCCACCTTCATGTCGCGCAATTCATAGCCAGCGCGCAACGCCCCGACAACGGGTGAGGTTTCATTGGAATGTTGCCCCGAGCTGATCGCCAGTTGCACCGGCGCCTCTGGGTTCACCACGATCCCCGCGACCGGTCGGCCCTGACGCGAGGTCGTCTCAAACCGGGTTCCACCAATTTCGTCCAGATGCCCGTCAATCTGACGTGGTGTCAGCCAATGTGTGGCGTCATGCAGGACCGGAACGCCGCCCAGATCATGATCTTTTGACAGATCCGCCTTGGCCAACCACATCTTCAGGCTTGGCTTTTCACCGATGCGGATCAATGGCACGACTTGACCGTGCTGCAAATCGCGCGCGCCCTGTTCCAGCCCCAGACACGCCTGAAACACCTCGATTGCAGCAAAATACACATCCTCATGCAGCGCTTCGGCAAGCGAGATGCGTTCTTTGCCAACCGGTAGGGGCAGGTCTTGGAACGGGGCGGTCACATCGACGATCAACTGATCAAATATCGGGCGTCTGTCGGTAATTTCGATCTGGTTCATGGCACCGGTGACGTCGCGGAATATTTTCTCGTAGTCGGTTTCCAGCGGGGCGGATTGATCGCCTCGCCGCATCCAGCCACAGGCGGCAAAACAATTGCTGCCATCACCAAGCGTGACTTGCCGCACCGGAACCGGGACGATCACCGATGGCAAGCCCTCGCGCTCGATCCGGTAGTGCGGCATGCTGTCGCCGGGCTGTGACGCGGGTTGAAACTCTATTCTGGTCTGGCACATCTCGCCAAGCGGATAACACTCAAGCCGAAAGCGGAGCGGCTCATCCCCCGGCAAGACCGGATAGTGGATGACCGCCTTGGCGACACCGCGCAAGAGATCGCGTTCAAGCACGTCATGCAGCAGGGTCTTGTAGGCAGATCGCACGGGGAACCCGCGCGCCTGTTCAAGACGCTGGCGCGCTGCAATACCCTCAAAAAGCCAGACCTCACTGCAATCTGCCGGCAGGTTGTAAAGGGTGCGGTCATAGGTTTTTTCAATAAGAGGTGTCATGTCGTCTGCCCCAGTGGATCCAGTCGGTCACGCAGCCAATCGCCCAGCAAATTCAGCCCCAGTACTGTCAGCATGATTGCCACGCCGGGAAAGATACTGGTCCAGGGTGCCGTCTGGATATAGTTTCGCCCTTCCGCCAACATGCCGCCCCAACTGGGGGTCAGCGGATCGATGCCAAGACCCAAAAAGGTCAGGCTGCTTTCCAAAAGAATGTTGTTGGCGACATTCAACGTTGCCAGAATGACCAGCGGTCCCATCGCGTTGGGCAGAATATGGCTGAAGATGATTTTGACATCGCTCAGGCCATAGGCCTGCGCCGCCTGCACATATTCGGCATTTCTAAGCGACAGCACAGAGCCGCGGATCAATCTGGCGTATTGAACCCATTGCGCCACGATCATCAGGATAATCACGCGGTCCAGCCCCGGCCCGATGATCGCAATCACCGTAATCGCCAAAAGAATGAATGGCAGCGCCAGTTGCACATCCGCAAAACGCATCAGGAACACATCAAGCCAGCCACGGTAATAGCCGGCATAAAGGCCGGCCACCGTGCCAATGATTACCGCCCCAAGGGCCGAAAGGATGCCAACGGTAAAAGACACCCGCCCCCCAATGACCACCCGCGCCAACACATCGCGGCCCAAAGGATCAGTGCCCAGAATGTGCCCCGGCTGCGTCATCGGCGGCGTCAAGCGCGCCGCAAGGTCCATCGACTTGCCGCCATCAGGAAATAGCCAAGGCGAAAAAAGCACCGCCCCGCCAATGACCACGATCAGAATGACGCCCGCAATGAATTCAAAACTCTTCATGCCACGCATTGCCTTACTCCAATCTGATCCGGGGATCGAGCAGCGCATAGGTCATGTCCACCACCAGATTGACCAAAACGATCATGATCGCGAGGACCGAGATCACGGCTTGCAGGA
Organism: Phaeovulum sp.; assembly: GCF_047638075.1. Classification (NCBI taxonomy): domain Bacteria; kingdom Pseudomonadati; phylum Pseudomonadota; class Alphaproteobacteria; order Rhodobacterales; family Paracoccaceae; genus Phaeovulum; species Phaeovulum sp. Next base: position 12,285 of record NZ_JBLJBV010000094.1, on the reverse strand, counting down.
TCGGATAATCACGCTGTGAAATTGCGTCGATCGCCAATGTCCCCATTCCGGGCCAGCCAAAGACCAGTTCCACGACCACGATGCCCCCCATCAACCCGCCAAATTGCAGACCAAGATAGGTGACCAGCGCGATAGAGCTGTTGCGCAAGGCATGTTTGTAGATCACCGTGCGCTCTGACAGGCCCTTGGCGCGGGCGACCATGATATATTGCGCGGACATGACCTCCAGCATGGTGGTGCGCACGATCCGCAGGTTGGTGGCTGTCAGAATGATACCGATGGTCGTTGCGGGCATGATAATGGACTGCCAGCCGATATATCCCGACGGCGCAAGCCAACGCAGCGACACCGAAAACAGCAGCACCATCATAATACCCAGCCAGAAATTCGGGAATGACAGCCCCACCAGCGACACCACCCGGATTATCTGATCCGCGAAAGAGCCGCGGCGCGTGGCTGCGTAAATACCCAAAGGCACCGAAATCATGATTGATATCAACAGAGAGGTTCCCGCCAGCAGCAATGTCGCCGGCAAAGCCCGCGCAACCAGCGGGCCTACCGGGCCACGAAAGAAACTGGTGCCCATATCGCCGGAAAGAAGGCCCGACATATAGCTCCAATATTGCACATAGAACGGTTGATTGAGGCCAAGTGCCTCGCGGATCCGTTCCAGATCTTCGGCAGTCGCGTTGGCCGACTGGCTTAGCATCATCACGGCCGGATCGCCCGTCAGCCGGATCGTGAAGCTGACAAACAGCGTCACGATGAACATGACCAGCAGCGCTTGCAGCACACGTTTGAGGATATAGGACAGGAAGGGCAAGGTTTGGCTCCGATGCGCGGGCCCCGCCCTGAACGGGCGAGGCCGGGGCTTTGATTATTCGGTCACGCTGGTCGTTACATAGCGCATGCGAGTATCAGGTGCGGGAACGAAATTCTGAACGCGGTTGGAAACTGCATAAACCTGATCTTCGTTATAGAGCGGGATGTGATAAGCCTGATCATGGGCCAGTCTGGCCACCTCTTTCAGGATCGCCTCACGCTCCGCCGGATCAGAGCTTTTGCGTTGCTTTTCCAGCATGGCATCCATCTCGGCCGAGGTGCCATAGGGGTTCCACTTTTCACCGGTATGATAGGCCAGATAGGCGGTGTTGTCGAAATCAAAGGTCCAACCACCCCAGGAAAACTGGTACATCTCATCCGTACGGCCCTGCGGCACGATCTCATTCAGAAAGACCGCGTCTTCGATCGGCTTCACCCCAACGTCCAGACCGACATTTGCAAAAAAGCCCGACATGGCCTGAACCACTTCGGCAAAAGTGGAGTTGTTGGCACGGTAGTCGATTGTCATCTTGGTCCCCGGTGCCACGCCAGCCTCTTTCAACAGCGCCTTGGCCCCCTCGGGATCATAAGGATAGCCAGCAAGATCGGGATCATAACCAAAGGAAAGCTTGCCTTGAAGCGACGCAATCGGTGATCCGCGCCCGCCAAGAAACGCGTCAATCAGTGCCTGTTTGTCCACCGCCATATTCAGCGCCTTGCGCACCCGCACATCAGCCGTGACAAGATCCTTGGTCCGCAAGTCCAGCGAATAGATCGTCGGGCCGGGCACGGAGACAATCTTGGCATTGTCTGAGGCTTCGACTGTGGGAATGGCGCTTGACGCGATGTTGTGCAGCACATCCACACCGCCCGATTGCAACTCTGCCATGCGGGTCGCATCTTCACGGATGAAGCGGTAAATCAACTTGTCCAGCTTGGGCGCGCCTTCAAAGTAATCGGGGTTTGCATCCAGAACGATCTTTTCGCCCTGAACATAGCTTTCAAACTTGAATGGCCCCGTGCCAACGGGTTTCAGGTCGAAATTCTCTTGCCCGTTTTCCTCGATATATTTTGGCGGCACGATCATCGCACCATAGCCCGAAAGTTTGGTCAGCATCACCGGGTCTGACTCGTTCATCACAAGATCGACGGTCTTTTCGTCAATCACCTCTACCGACTTGATGCTGGTATAGTTGGAGCGTTGCGGGCCCTTTGCCCCCTCATCCCCCAAAAGCCGGTCGAAGGTATATTTGACCGCATCGGCGTTGAAGGGCTCTCCGTTATGGAATTTTACGCCCTCGCGCAGATGAAAGCGCAAGCGCATGCCATCTTCCAGAACCTCCCAACTGCTCGCAAGACCCGGTTGCAGTTTCAGGTTTTCGTCCCGGCGCACAAGCCCATCGAAAATACTGCCACCGGGTGATGACCAGGCCACCAGGAATGTATCCACAGGATCCCAGGAACCGGGGTCTTGTCGTTGCGCAACGGTCAAGGTACCCCCTGCAAAAGCTGGAACGCCAATCAGCATTGCTGCGCTCAACGCCGCAGAAATCAGGGCTTTTGAAAGTTTCATGTCGTTCTCCTGAACTGTTGATCGAAGCTGTCGTGATTTGCCGCAAGCAGATGCCCGGCCTCAATTTCCAAGAAGTCATGGTGAGAAGGCGGATTACTGATGCTGCGGATGGGCGTGGGGATATCGTCTATCATATCGGGTCGGACCAGCTTTTGATCCGGGTCCATCACCGGGACCGCGGCAAGCAGGCGGCGGGTATAAGGGTGTTGCGGGTTCTCAAAAATCTGGCGGCGGGTGCCAAGCTCTACGATCTGCCCCAGATACATGACCGCAACCCGGTGGCTGATGCGCTCAACCACGGCCATGTCATGGCTGATGAACAGATAGGCAAGGCCACGCGACGCCTGCAAATCCATCAACAGGTTGATCACCTGCGCCTGAACAGACACATCCAGCGCCGAAACCGCCTCATCCGCAATGATAAGTTCCGGCGCACAGGCCAGCGCCCGTGCGATGCAAAGACGCTGACGCTGCCCCCCCGAAAACTCATGCGGGTAGCGGGTGGCAAAATTTGCCGGCAAATCGACCGACTCCAGCAGCTCCGCCACCTGGCGATTTGCGTCGCTCAACAAGCCATGCACACGCATCGGTTCGGTCAAGCTTTGGCTAACGGTCTTGCGGGGGTTCAACGATCCGTAAGGATCCTGGAAAACGTACTGAATTTCCTTTTTGAACCTTTTTCGTTCCGCCGCATCCAAGGCAAGCATATCGGTACCGCGAAACAGGATGCGGCCCGTAACCGGCGCGACCAGTTGCTGCAAGGTCTTGCCAACGGTTGATTTTCCCGACCCCGATTCACCTACCAAGGCGAGGGTCTCGCCGGGGTGAATATCAAAACTGATGTTTTCTGCCGCGTGAACCCGATGCGTCACCCGGCCCAAAAAGCCCGAAGTGATGTCATACCGCGTTGTCACCCCTTCCAGCCGAACCAGAGATTCCCCCGCCCGGGCTGCTAGATGATCCCCGCCCGAAGGCTCTCCGGGAAGGTCAAACTTTGCCGGCAGGTCGCGGCCAATCATCGACCCCGCCTTGGGAACAGCCGCCATCAACTGTCGCGTATAATCGGCCGAGGGTGAAAGGATGACGTCGCGGGCTGTCCCGTCTTCGACCTTCTCGCCTGATTTCATCACAACGATCTGATCGGCCATCTCAGAAACAACGCCCATATCATGGCTGATAAAGATGACAGAGGTGCCAAATTCTGCCTGCATGTCGCGGATGATCTGAAGGATTTGCGCCTGAATGGTTACATCAAGCGCCGTCGTCGGTTCATCCGCGATCAAAAGATCGGGCTGGCAGGCCACCGCAATCGCGATCATCACCCGCTGGCGCATCCCCCCAGAAAGTTGGTGCGGATAGCGCCGTAACTGGTCTTTTGCATTGGGCAGGCGCACCAGGTCCAACAGGCGCGCCGCCTCTGTCCGAACGGCCTGCCCCCGCAGTCCGCGGTGCAGTCGCAGCGATTCAGCTATCTGGTCGCCAATCGTAAACACAGGGTCAAGCGAGGTCATCGGTTCCTGAAATATCATGGCGATGCGATTGCCGCGCAAGCGCCGCATCTCTTCGCTGCTCAGGGCCCGTAAATCCTGCCCGTCAAACTCTATCGAGCCGGACAGAACCTGACCGCCGACATGTTTCAGCAACCCCATCACCGCAAGCGAACTGACCGACTTGCCAGAGCCGGACTCTCCGACGATCGCAAGGGTCTGGTTGCGGGGCACCAGAAAGGACAGGTCTTTTACAACAGGATTCTGCCCGAAAGAGAGGCAAAGGTCTTTGACGACCAATAGTGGGGCGCTTGTCTGTTGCATAATTGTCCGTCGTCAGGGTTCTTTTACCCAAAGGCCGCCTAATTCAGGCGCGCATTCGGCGCATCTTGTTGATTGCATTATGCGGCGCGCAGGCTGTTATGCAAGTGGCGCGTTTCTTATGCCTCTTGCTCCCTTTGAAACCAAAGGTTCAGTCGCTTTCATCACACCCGTTGAAAGAATTTCAATCTTTCATGCATCGGGCTACAAGCGAGAAAGCAAAGACTATCAACCCCAAGGGCCCCCGTTATGAACGCAGGACGACTTGGGGGGCAGGTCACGCGCCGCCTCAACTTCACCCTCGGCAATCATGAAAAAACCAATATGCCCTGTGTTTCGCCCCGCAGCGGCCTATCTGTCGTCGTCCGACCACCGTGCATTTGCGGCAAAACTTTACGACCACCTGAAAGGATTCTCATTTGGACCTCTTTCCCGATTGGCATTTCGTGGCCGACACCGTGATGGGCGGTGCCTCGAACGGCGCTGTCACGCGCACCGAAATTGACGGCCGCAGCGCCGCACGCCTGACCGGATCGGTGTCACTGGAAAACAACGGCGGGTTCATCCAGATGGCCGCCGACCTTGGCGACGGAGGCGAGGTTTTCGACGCAAGCGGATGGACCGGGTTGGAACTGGATGTCAGGGGCAACGGCGAGACCTATGATCTGCGCCTGCGCACCGATCAGTTGACCCGTCCCTGGCAGTCCTTTCGTGCGGGGTTTGTGGCTTTGTCAGGCTGGCGCAGCCTGCGGTTCCCCTTCTCTGCCTTTGATCCCAACAAGACGGAGGCGGCCTTTGACCCCGGCCGCCTCCGCCGGATCGGCGTCCTCGCCGTGGGGCGCGCGTTCGAGGTCGATGTATCGGTGGCCGGACTGCGCCTTTACGGCGCGCGTAGCGCTGCGGGCGTTCAGCCGTCATGAACGATCGACCACCCCGCGCCACCCCCGTGCCTTTTGGCCGCATGTCCCGGCTGACGCGGTTGGGCTCAATGACGGCCGGGGTGGCGGGCAACATGGCGATCAACAGCCTGACGCAACTGGGGCGCGGCCAACGCCCCAAGATGCGCGATCTGCTTTTGACCCCGGGCAATATCGGGCGGATCACCGAACAGCTGGCCCGGATGCGTGGTGCGGCGATGAAGATCGGTCAGTTGATCTCGATGGACGGCGGCGAGGTGCTGCCGCCCGAACTGGCCGGGATCATGGCGCGGCTGCGCGCCGACGCCCATATCATGCCGGCGGCACAGTTGAAAAAAATGCTCGACACGAACTGGCCGGGCGGCTGGCTGCGCGCCTTTGAGCGGTTCGATGTTCACCCCGTCGCCGCGGCCTCCATCGGGCAGGTCCATCGCGCGCGCCTGAAAGACGGGCAAGAGCTTGCGATCAAGGTGCAATACCCGGGCGTTGCACAAAGCATCGACAGCGATGTGGCAAATGTCGGGGCTTTGATCCGCATGTCAGGCCTGTTGCCAGCCGGTTTCGACCTTGCGCCCTACCTTTCCGAAGGTCGCAGGCAATTGCACGAGGAAACGGACTACCTTCGCGAAGGCCAGCACCTGCAACAGTTCCGCACCCTGCTGGCCGCGGATCACCGGTTTGAGCTGCCCCAGTTGGTCGAGACTTGGACGACCCCCGCGATCCTGGCGATGACCTTCGCACAGGGCCACCCGATCGAGGATCTCCGCACCGCACCGCAGGATCAGCGCGACACCGTCGCCTGCCGTCTGATCGACTTGCTGCTGCGCGAATTATTCTGTTTCGGAAAGATGCAGACCGATCCGAACTTTGCCAATTATCTATACAACCCTGCCAGCCAACGCATTGTCTTGCTTGATTTCGGCGCGACCCGGCGCATTGATCCGCAGGTATCTGACCTTTACCGCCGCCTGCTTCGGGCCGGGCTGTCGCAGGATGCCAAGACCCTGCGTGCCGTGGCGCATGATCTGGGGTTTGTCGGCGCTGCGACGCGCGCCGAGCATGGCGACCGGATAGTGCGGATGATGCAGATGATCTTTGATGAGATAAGCGGGCGACCACTCTTCGACTTTGCGGCCACTGACCTGAACCGGCGGATGCAGGCCGAAGGAACTGCGCTGGCAAAGGACGGATTTGTCCCGCCGCCGCTGCCGATTGACGTGCTTTATCTGCAACGCAAAATCGGCGGGATGTTCCTGTTGGCCAGGCGGCTGGGCGCGCGTCTGCCCCTTCGGGACATGCTGTTGTCAGGGCTTTGCAATGGCCCTGAAGGATAGGGACGGGTCAGTCAGATCACCTTGTGCAGATCCGCACCCCGTCGTTCCGGTCGGCAGCGGTCGAAACAATACCTGACGTCGTTCCAGACCGCCTGCCATGAACGCGAGGATCACCGCAGCCCAATAAAGGTCTCCCTCAAGGAATTTCACGCGCAAATCCGGCGTTTGGACCAAGGCGGCCAGGATCGCAAAACCCCAAAACGGGATCGACCCCGCAAGGCCCGGAAAAATGCCGCTTTTCCGGGTTATCGGGGTGCTGCGTTCGATGTCGCGGCGCTGTTGTTCAAAGACGTTCGACATGGCACTCACCTAGCTGACACATCCCTTTGACGCGGGTGACGGTGGTTCGGAGCACGGAAAGCCGGCGAAAGACCGGGCCATTGTCAACCCTCCGCCCTCTGCAACAATAATGCGATCAGGATTTTCAAATCAACGCCCCGTCAATTTCGCCCGGCCGCCTCGTCAAAGGCGCAGATAACCTTAAGTAGGTCAGCAAAGGAGACGGAAATGCTGCTAGAATGTGACGCGGTCAAAAAAGCCTTTGACGACGCAGGGACCCGCGTGCCGGTTCTGCGCGGTGTCAGCTTTGGACTAAAGGCCGGGGATACGCTGGCCCTGACTGGTGAGTCTGGCAGCGGCAAAAGCACGCTTTTGCACATCGCCGCCGGGTTGGAGCCAGCCGATGCCGGCAGCGTCCGGTTTCTCGGCAGGGCCATCGAGGATCTTGATGACAGAGCCCGCGCCAAAATGCGGCGCTGTGATATTGCGCTTGTCTTTCAGCAGTTCAACCTGATCCCCTCGCTGAGTGTCGCGGCAAACATCACCTTCCACGCGCGCCTCGCGGAGCGGCTTGATCCTGACCTGACCGACACAATCATTGCGGCTTTCGGGCTTGGGGATCAGCTCGAAAAATACCCCGAGGCGCTGTCGGGTGGGCAACAGCAGCGGGTGGCAATCGCCCGCGCGCTGGCCGCCCGCCCAAAGTTGCTGCTCGCTGACGAGCCGACGGGCAATCTTGACGAGGAAACCGCAGACAGGGTCATGGCGCAGATGCTGACGCTGGTGGATCAGACCGGCGCGGGCCTCATTGTCGTGTCACACTCGGAAAAAGTGGCCGCCGGCATGGCCCGGCGCCTGCATCTTAGCGGCGGTCGGTTGGCGTGATCCGTGCCTGCCTGTCCGCGCTTATGTCGCATTGGGGTCGCAACCGGCTGCAACTCTTTGCGGCCGTCGCCGGTCTGGCGCTGGCAACCGCGCTGTGGTCCGGTGTGCAGGCGATCAACGGCGAGGCGCGGGCCAGCTACGACGCCGCTGCCGCCACGCTTGGTGAGGGGCAATATGACCAACTTTTACCCCGAACGGGCGGCACGATCACGCTTGAGACCTATATCGCGCTGCGCCGTGCCGGGTGGCTGGTCACGCCAATCGTCGAGGCGCACCTGGCTGGTGTCAGGCTTATCGGCTTTGATCCGGTGACCGCGCCCGTCGGGTTCGGCGGAGTGGAGGCCACCGATAGGCTAAGCCCCACTGCGGGCGCGGGCGCACGGCTTTTTGCCCGCTCTGATACGGCAAAGCGCCTTGCAGATCGCGCCACAATAATCATTTCGCCGCAGGTCGCACCGGGTGTGGCCGTGGGCGATATTGGCGCGGTGCTGCGCCTTTCGGGCAGCGATGGCCTGTCGCGTCTGCTTGTTCTGCCAGATCAGCCGCGCGGCAGGCCCACCTTGGAAAAGGCCGCGCCCTCGCTGCGCCTGCAATCCGCGCAACAGACCGCCGACATCGCGCAACTGACCGACAGCTTTCACCTTAACCTGACCGCCTTTGGCCTGCTCAGTTTCGTTGTCGGGCTGTTTATCGTCCACAGCACCATCGGCCTTGCCTTCGAGCAAAGACGCGGAGTCGTGCGCACGCTGCGTGCCCTTGGGGTGCCACTGCGGCTTATCATCGTGTCAATCTCGGCCGAGATGCTGGCCCTTGCCCTGATCGGCGGCACAATCGGCGTTGCCATGGGATACGCGCTGGCTGCCATGCTGCTGCCGGATGTCGCCGCCACTCTTCGTGGGCTTTATGGCGCACAGGTATCGGGCACGCTCTCGCTTCGGGTCGACTGGTGGGTGTCGAGCATGGCACTGGCGGTGATCGGCATGGTCGGCGCGTTGACGCAAAGGCTTTGGCAAATCGCCGCGATGCCAATTCTTGCAAGTGCCCACGCCCGGGCCTGGGCCATGTCAGGCGCTGCGCATTTGCGCCGCCAGGGCTACGCGGCGGCGGTCCTTTTGCTGTGTGCAGGCGGGCTGGCCGTTTTTGCCGAAGGGCTATACGCGGCCTTCGCGCTTTTGGGGTGCATGTTGGTCGGTGCGGCTCTGGCCTTACCGGTCCTGCTGGGCCGCGCTTTGACGCTGATCGAGGCGCGCAGCAAGCGGCCCATTTGGGCGTGGTTCTGGGCCGACACCCGCCAGCAACTCTCGGGTCTTAGTCTTGCGCTTATGGCGCTTTTGCTGGCCATTGCGGCAAACATCGGCGTGTCGACCATGGTCTCCAGCTTCCGCCTTACTTTTGAGGCGTTCCTGGATCAGCGCCTTGCACCAGAGCTTTATATCGCAGTCGAAGACAGTGCCCAAAGTGCTGCCCTTGATACCTTTCTTACCGATGCGGGCTTTGAAACCCTGCCGCTTTATTCCACACCTTCAGTGGTGGCGGACATGCCTGTTTCGGTTTTTGGCATCCGTGTCGGCCCGACCTACCGCGACAGCTGGCATTTTCTGGCCAGCGGGCCCGCACCGTGGACCGCGGTGGCCGCAGGCAAGGCAGTTCTGGTCAATGAACAATTCGCCCGCCACGCCAACCTCTGGCCGGGTGATACGGTCGCGCTTGGCCCGGACCAAACCTTGACCATTGCCGGCGTCGTCGGGGATTACGGCAACCCCAAAGGGCAAATCATTCTGGCAGAGCCGCAATTCAAGGCGCACTATCCCAAAACCCCTGCCCTGCGATACGGGGTCCGCACCGACGATCCGGATGCCCTGCGCGCGCGTATCACCGAGATGCTGGCCATTCCGGAAAACGCCATGATTGATCAGGCCGCGCTGAAACGCGCGTCGCGCGAGGTGTTTGAGCGAACGTTTCTGGTGACCGGTGCGCTCAACGTTCTCACACTCGGCGTGGCGGGCTTTGCCATCCTGATGAGTCTGCTGACGCTTGCTGACTTGCGCGTGCCGCAGCTGGCGCCGGTTTGGGCGCTGGGGCTTACGCGGCGGCACCTTGGCTGGATGGAGCTGGCACGCGCGGTGGCGCTGGCGCTTGGTGTCTACCTTGCTGCATTGCCGCTTGGCCTTGCGCTTGCATGGGTGCTGTTGTCGGTCGTCAACGTCGCGGCCTTTGGCTGGAAGCTGCCCATGTTCCTCTTTCCGCTCGATTATGTGCGGCTTGGCCTTTACGCCCTTGTCGCCGCTACACTTGCGACCGCTTGGCCAAGCCTGCGGCTGATGCGCCTGCCGCCTGCGCAACTGCTGAAGGTTTTTTCCCATGAACGCTAAAGCGCTGATCCTTGCCCTCTTGCTGCCCACACCAATACTGGCCCAGGGCTTTGCCGGGCTTGGCGCCGATGCCGACGGGTTTGCCATCCCGCAACCCGACCCGGCGTTCACCTTCCCCCGCGATCACGGACCCCACCCCGACTACCGCATCGAATGGTGGTATCTGACAGCTAACCTTAATGGCCCCGACGGCACCCCCTACGGGCTGCAATGGACACTGTTTCGCACCGCGCTTGCCCCCGGCGAGGCGCCCGGTTGGTCCAGCCCACAGATCTGGTTTGCCCACGCCGCCGTCACCACGCCCGACGCGCATTTCGCCACCGAGCGCTTTGCGCGTGGCGGAATCGGACAGGCCGGCGTGGACCCCGCGCCGTTCCGGGCCTGGATTGATGACTGGTCGCTTGAAGGCCCGGATTTCGACAGTCTCAGCGTGACCGCCACCGGCCCCGAATTCGCCTACACCATGGATCTTGACGCCCAGGGCCCGCTGGTCTTTCACGGAGACGGCGGGTTTTCGGTGAAATCTGCCCTTGGGCAGGCAAGCTACTATTATTCGCAACCCTTCTATGCCGTCGAAGGCACGTTGCAGTTACCAGACAAGGCCATCACGGTCAGCGGCAAGGCGTGGCTGGACCGCGAATGGTCATCCCAGCCATTGGCCGAGACGCAATCAGGCTGGGACTGGTTTTCGCTGTCCTTCGACGGCGGCGCCAAGCTGATGGGGTTTCGCCTGCGCCAAAGCGACGGGACATTCTTCACCTCTGCCACATGGATCGACGCCACCGGCACGACTGAAACCTACCCCAACGGTGCTTTCACAGCCGAACCCCGTGAAACAGCGCCGGTTGCCGGCCGTGACGTGCCGGTAACCTGGCAGGTGCAACTGCCACAGCACGGGGTGGACGTCACCGTGCGCGCGCTCAATCCCAATGCCTGGATGGACCTCTCGATTCCCTATTGGGAGGGTCCGGTGACCGTTTCAGGCAGCCACGACGGCGCCGGCTATCTTGAGATGACCGGTTATGACTGACCCCCCGCCCTTGTGATCAGCACCGTTTCGGCGCGGCGCGGTCCGTGCCGTAGCCAGCGCTGAGAGACAGGGCAACACGCACACAGACAACCGCGATCATCCAGGCCCGTAAAAACGGGCAAACGTTAAGGCAAAGACTTCGCGGCAGCGATCGCGCAAAACGAACCCCCGCGCACTACCCGGCACCAAGACTGCGCACTCCATAAACGCTGGACGCGGGACCATGTCCGAGACCGCATTGCCGCAAAGAGGCCTTAACCAAGGGCTTTTGGCGCGTGTATCGCCGCCAAAACCTGGACCCTCAAGATCCAGATTCGCACCGCGCGGATAATCCGCTTCCCGGCCCTCGGAACGACACAGACCGTGCGCACCGCCTAAGACCATCGGGAAAGGGGGCATCACGCCTGCGCCGTCTAGAGCGGAAAGGCGCCTTTGCAGAGCCCTTGCAGCCTAGCCGAAATGAGGGTTACCGAACTGCCAACCTCACCTTCCCAGTCAAGGTATTAGCGGATAGTTCAACCCAAAAATGCGGGATGGTGGAGCAGAGGGGGATCGAACCCCTGACCTCGTCATTGCGAACGACGCGCTCTCCCAACTGAGCTACTGCCCCAAACCGTATCGGTGTTTCGCGCAAGATCGCACGATTGTCAAGCTAGGCAACCCCTGATGTCCGCCATCAGCGCCCATGGAACAGTTTAGCGTGATTGCGCAGCTAAGGGTTTGTGGCTCATCTTTACCCCAGATGAAGTTGAAGATGATGAAGAAACCAGTGACAGGTAGGGCCCCTGCTGAGCAGATTGTGAAGGACATCCGGCGCGCGACGCGCAAGCTGCATTCGTCGGAGGAGAAGATCCGGATTGTGCTGTCCGGCATTCGTGGCGAAGACAGCATAGCTGAGCTTTGCCGCAAGGAAGGTATAGCGCAGAGCCTGTATTACAGCTGGTCCAAGGAGTTCCTTGGTGAGGCACGAGCCGCCACCGGTTCGAGGCCGTGCCGAACGGCAAGAAGCGTCTGGCCGGTGACACCGCCCGGCAGGCGAACACCGGCGAAGTGAAGGGTCTGCGCGCCGAGGCTTTGGCGCTGAAAGAGTTGGTGGCAGATCTCAGCTTGGAAAACCGGCTGCTTAAAAAAAATGAACGGGCCCTCTCGGCGATGAAATCGCCTGCTGGGTAACAGTTGGGGGCGACCAAGAATGAGATACCCAGCCATAGAGAAGCTTGTCTTATGCTGAACCCGGCTCCTACAGTATGAAGGAGCCACTGCCC
>NZ_JBLJBV010000093.1:0-4948 GCF_047638075.1 Phaeovulum sp. | reverse complement strand
GATGGCACCGATGAAATCTCGATTGCCGGGGTGACCTGGGTGGCGGCGCTTGAAAACGGCACCGTGCATGAATTTGAGGTCCACCCCGAAGAGGCCGGGCTGCCGGTTCACCCGTTCGAGGCGATCATCGGCGGCGAACCGGAAGAAAACGCCAAAGCCTTCAGCGCGCTTCTGGACGGGGCCAAGGGCGCATATCGTGACGCGGTCTTGCTGAACGCCGCCGCCGCCCTGATCGTGGCCGAAAAAGCCGCCGACCTTAAGGAAGGCGTCGCCCTTGCCGCCGAAAGCCTGGACAGCGGCGCGGCCAAGGCCAAGCTGGAGGCGCTGCGCAGGGTAACCGGCTAAGGCCGCCGCCGCCCTGCCCGAAGGAAAGATCGATGGATATTCTCGACAAGATCAAAGCCTACAAGCTGACCGAAATCGCGGCAGCCAAACGCGCCCGCCCAATCTCCAAAGTTGAGGCTGCGGCGCGGGCGGCCGATCCGGTTCGCGGTTTTGCCGCCGCGCTGGCCCGCAAGGCTGAAACCGGCTACGCCCTGATTGCCGAAATTAAAAAGGCCAGCCCCTCCAAGGGCCTGATCCGCCCCGATTTTGACCCCGCCGCCCTTGCCCGCGCCTACGAGGCCGGGGGGGCCGCCTGCCTTTCGGTGCTGACCGATGGCCCCAGCTTTCAGGGCGCACCCGAATATCTGGGCGCCGCGCGCAACGCCTGCACCCTGCCCGCCCTGCGCAAGGATTTTCTTTATGACACCTATCAGGTGGCCGAGGCCCGCGCCTGGGGGGCCGATTGCATCTTGATCATCATGGCCTCGGTTGAGGACGCGCTGGCCCGCGATCTGGAGGATGCCGCACAGCACTGGGGGATGGATGCGCTGATCGAGGTGCATGACCGGGCTGAACTTGATCGCGCGCTTGCCCTGAAGTCGCGATTGATCGGGGTCAACAACCGCAACCTCAAGACGTTTGAGGTGACGCTGGATGTGACCCGCGACCTTGCGCCGCATATCCCCGTAGGGCGCGATCTGGTCTGCGAAAGCGGGCTGTTCACGCCGCAGGATCTGGCCGCGATGGCCGATGTGGGCGCGCGACGCTTTCTTGTTGGCGAAAGCCTGATGCGCCAGGCTGACGTGACCGCCGCCACCCGCGCACTATTGGAGGCCCCATGCCACTGACCCATTTCGACGAACAGGGACAGGCCCATATGGTCGACGTTTCGGGCAAGGCCGTAACCGACCGCGTCGCCACCGCCGAGGGTTGCGTGGTGATGGCCCCCGAAACGCTGGCGCTGGTGATGGCGGGTAGCGCGAAAAAGGGCGACGTTCTGGGCATCGCCCGTGTGGCCGGGATCATGGGCGCCAAACGCGCCGCCGATCTGATACCGCTTTGCCACCCGCTGCCGATCACCAAGGTAACGCTGGATCTGACCCCCGACACCGCCTTGCCGGGGGTGCGGATCAGTGCCACGGTCAAGACCGCAGGCCAGACCGGCGTTGAGATGGAGGCGCTGACAGCGGTCAGCATTGCGGCCCTGACGGTCTATGACATGCTGAAGGCCGCAGAAAAGTCGATGCGGATCGAGGGTATTCGCGTCACCTTGAAAGATGGCGGAAAATCAGGTAGATACGAGGCAAAGCTATGATAACGGTTGAAGACGCGCTTGAACTGGCGCTTGCCCTGGCCAAGCCCGTGGAACCCGAAGATGTGGCCTTGCGTGAGGCCCTGGGGCGCGTTTTGGTCGCGCCCGCCGCGGCAAAGCTCAACCAGCCACCCTTTGCCTCATCCGCGATGGACGGCTACGCGATCTGCGCGGCCGATCACCACCCCGGCCAGACCCTGACCGTGATCGGAGAATCCGCTGCCGGTTGCGGTTTTGCAAGTGCCGTGGCCCAAGGCCAGGCCGTGCGCATCTTTACCGGTGCACCAGTGCCCAAGGGCGGCGAAATCGTTGTCATTCAGGAAAACACCACCCGCGACGCAGACCGCGTGACGCTGTCGGCCAGGCTGGACACGCATGACAATATCCGCCCGTTGGGGTCAGATTTCAGCCTTGGCGATACGCTGTCCGGCCCACGGCGTCTGGGGCCGAATGATCTGGCCCTTTTGGCCGCGATGAACGTCGACCGCGTGACCGTGGCGCGGCGCCCCGTCGTGGCGATCATCGCGACCGGTGATGAGTTGGTCATGCCGGGCGAAACACCCGGCCCCGATCAGATCCTTTGCTCCAATACGTTCGCGCTGGCAGCATTGGCTGAAAAGGCAGGGGCAAAAGTGAATATGCTGCCGATTGCCCGCGATACCGAAGACAGTTTGCGAACGATCTTTGGGCAGGCAGAGGGGGCCGATCTGATTGTCACCGTCGGCGGTGCCTCGGTGGGCGATCATGATCTGGTGGGCAAAGTGGCCGCCGATCTGGGATTGGCGCGGTCGTTCTATAAAATCGCCATGCGGCCGGGAAAACCGCTGATGGCGGGGAAAATGGGCGAGGCGGCAATGCTGGGCCTGCCCGGCAATCCGGTGTCAGCGATCGTCTGCGCGCATCTGTTCATGTTGCCGTTGCTGGCGCAGATGCAGGGGTTGAAGGGCCGACACGACACCCGCAAGGCGGTCTTGGGCGCTGATGTCGGTCCGACCGGCCCGCGCGCACATTACATGCGCGCGCGCCTGTCAAACCAGGATGCCCTGCCCCATATCACCCCGTTCGACGCGCAGGATTCTGCGCTGTTACGGCTTTTGTCAGAGGCAGATGCGCTTTTGATCCGCCCCTTGGGCGACGGCCCGCGCAAGGCGGGCGAAACGGTCGATTACCTTCCTATCTAGCGCAAAGCGTTGACACGAAACGGGAACGCGTCTAGAACTTTAGAAGAACGCGACGGGTTGGCCAAACGCCAGAAGGAAACGGGATGCTGACACATAAACAGTTGGAACTGCTGGATTTCATTCAAAAGCGTACGATGCGCGACGGCGTTCCGCCCTCTTTCGACGAAATGAAAGAGGCGCTGGACCTGCGGTCCAAATCCGGCATCCACCGGCTGATCACGGCATTGGAAGAACGCGGCTTTATCCGCCGGCTTGCCCACCGCGCCCGCGCGATTGAGATTGTGAAACTTCCCGACGCGATGGAACGCCCCGGGTTTTCCCCCAGGGTAATTGCGGGCGACCGCACGGATCCGCCAAAAGGCGCCCTGCCGGTTGAAACCGTCTATGCGATGGAACTGCCCGTCATGGGGCGGATTGCCGCCGGGGTGCCGATCGAGGCTATTTCCGAAGTGTCACACCATGTTTCCGTACCCAGCACGATGTTGTCGGGGCGCGGCGAACACTATGCGCTAGAGGTGAAGGGCGACTCGATGATCGACGCGGGCATCAACGATGGCGACATCGTGGTGATCCGCGAACAGACCACCGCCGAAAACGGCGATATCGTTGTGGCACTGGTCGAAGGGCACGAAGCCACGCTGAAACGGTTTCGCCGCAAAAATGGCATGATCGCGCTGGAAGCGGCCAACCCCGCCTATGAAACCCGGCTTTTGCGTGATGATCAGGTCAAGGTGCAGGGGCGTCTTGTCGGGCTGATCCGCAGCTACTGAGCATGGACCGGGTGCGGCCGCGGCGCTGCGCGGGTGCACTCAAATCGACAAGGATGCAAGGCTTAGTGGGCTTTGCGCGCCAAAGGTGCCCAAAGCCGGTTGCCGATCCGGCCCCCCGCGGTCTGGTGCTGCAAGGCGCCCCCGGTATCGGTTAGCGCCACTGACCCGGTCTGTCGAAGGCGGTCAAGATCATATAGATCGCAATTGCCGCCAGGGGTGTCGATACGGGCGGCCAGCACGACGATTGCGCCATCGCGGCAGGCGTCTTTCAGCCCCTCGGCGGCGGCCTTGCCCGTCAGGTGAACCACGTCGTGCCCCCCGAACCGCGCGCGACGGGTGCCGCGCGGCCCCTCAAAGGCCAGACGTTTGGCGGCATCCTGAAAGGTCGCGGTGTCACCATCCGCCTCAAGCCAGCTATCGGCCACAAAACCCGCGCCGGATTTTGACAGGGCGCGGCCCTTGGGCGTCATCAAACCCACCAACTCCCCCTCTGGCGCGATCAGCAGATCGGGGCGCGTGGCCGTACCCCACAGTACGAACGACGAAACCAGTGCCAGCAGCGCCGCCGCCCGCACCGCCCCCCGCGCCAGAACCGCGACCGCAGCGCCGATAGCCATCAGCGGCAGCACGGCGGCAGGCGGCGTTGGCACAGCGATCACCGCGCCCTCCATACCGCCAACCCAATCCGACACGGCGATCATCCAGGCGGTGCCCTTTTCCATCACCCAAAGGGCAGGTGCGGCCAGACCCAAGGGGGCCAACATCGCTGCAACAACCCCGGCGGGCATAACCAGCGTGCCCATCACCGGAACCGCCAGCAGGTTGGCCAGCAGGCCATATTCCGACATCCGGTTGAAATGCGCCGCCGCGATTGGCCCGGTTGAAATGCCCGCAGCCAACGACGTCACGATCAACATCGCGACCGGACGCAGCAGCACCGGCACATGGGGCTGAACCCGCGCCCAGGGCTGATAGATCAGGATCAACGCGACGGTGGCACCAAAGGACATCTGAAACCCCGGTTCCGTCAGGCTTTCGGGGCGTGCGACCAAAAGGATCATCGCCGCAATTGCCACAGTGCGCAGGCTGATCGCGCGGCGATCGAAAAGCACCGCGATCAGCATCACCGCCGCCATCAGATAGGCGCGCTGGGTGGCAACCTCGGGGCCGGCAAGCCACAGGTAGATACTGGCCGCGACCAGCGCCACCACCGCCGCAATCTTCTTTGTCGGCCACCGCAGCGCCACCGAACCGATCAGCGCCAACCCGTAGCGCACCATAGCAAAGACAAAGCCGGCCAGCATCCCCATATGCAGCCCGGAAATCGACACGATATGGTAAAGGTTCGAGGCCCGCATCGA
>NZ_JBLJBV010000092.1:0-10955 GCF_047638075.1 Phaeovulum sp. | reverse complement strand
CCATATGCAGCCCGGAAATCGACACGATATGGTAAAGGTTCGAGGCCCGCATCGATGCATTCGTCGCCTCGGCAATCCCGGACCTGTCCCCGGTCATCAGCGCCGAAGCAACAGCCCCCGCCTGCCCCGGTATTCGCGCCTGGATCGCCGCCGAAAGGCGCATCCGCGCACGGTGTCCGGCCAGCAACCAGTTTGACGGGTCTGGCGGTTCCAGCACCAGCACCGGCACGCGCGTATACCCCACAGCACCCAGGCCCGAAAACCACGCATGGCGGCGAAAATCATATGCCCCCGGCTCGGCCGGGCCAGAGGGGGGCGACAGATGCGCGGTCAGGATGACGCGCAGGCCCGGTTCGGCCGCAAGACGGCTTTGGTCTCCCTGAAGCGATACCCGCACCAACCCCGGTGTCCGCGCAGGTGCCGTATCGGCCAGAACCACCTGATCCAGCGTCAGGCGAATCCGGTCGCGGCTGGAGCGGTCAATCCCGACTATGCGCCCCTCGACCGGACCATAGTAGCGATAACCCAACACCGGGGACGCGACCGAATGTGCCCGTGCCCCGGCCAGTAAAAAGCCACACGCTATGAGTGTCAGAACCGCCGCCAGAAACTGCATGGCCTCGGGTCCGAAACGCCAGCACGCAGCCCCGATCAACGCAACAACCGCCGCCACGGCAAACGCAACCGCCCCCGGCTCGACCCGAGAAATGAAAAACGCCCCGATCCCGCCTGACAGCGCGACCGGCACCCATAACGCCAGATCCAACCGCGCGCCAATCAGTGCCGCACGCGGCGCCGACAGCCCGCCAAACAGCCGCCGCACCACGCCCTCGCGCAGGCGCGCAAGCTGCATGGGGGCCAAAATGCCGGTATCCGACAGGTTTGCCACGCTTGTTTCTCCGCCCGTCCTTGCCTAAGGATCACGCCAAAGCCTACCCGGCTCATGGTTTCCGAAAGGTTAACGCGCCCGATGTCCCAATCTGAAAACACCCGCCCCGCGAGCCCTGCGCCCGTCGTGACCCGTTTTGCACCCTCCCCCACCGGTTATCTGCATATCGGCGGGGCGCGCACGGCGCTGTTCAACTGGATCTACGCGCGCGGTCAGGGTGGAAAATTCCTGCTGCGCATCGAGGACACCGACCGCGACCGCTCTACCCCCGAGGCAACGGCGGCGATTCTAAAGGGTCTGGCCTGGCTGGGCCTGGACTGGGACGGCGAGGCGGTCAGCCAATTTGCCGGCCGCGACCGCCACGCCCAAGTCGCGCAAGAGATGCTGGCGCGCGGTGGCGCCTATAAATGCTTTGCCACCCAGTCCGAGATCGAAACCTTCCGCGAGGCCGCCCGCGCCGAGGGTAAATCCACGCTTTATCAAAGCCCCTGGCGCGACGCAGACCCGGCCAGCCACCCTGATGCGCCCTATGTCATCCGCCTGCGGGCGCCGCGCGATGGCACTACGGTGATCGACGATCAGGTGCAGGGTGCGGTCACCTTCCGAAACGATCAGCTGGATGACATGGTTTGTCTGCGTTCAGACGGGACGCCCACCTATATGCTGGCGGTTGTTGTTGACGACCACGACATGGGCGTGACCCATGTGATCCGTGGCGATGACCACCTGACCAATGCCGCCCGGCAGGTGCAGATCTATAACGCGATGGGCTGGGATGTGCCGGTTTTTGCGCATATTCCGCTGATCCACGGCCCTGATGGCAAGAAATTGTCAAAACGTCACGGCGCGGTCGGGCTGGAGGAGTATCAGGCCATGGGCTACCCGGCGGCAGGGATGCGCAACTACCTGACCCGCCTTGGATGGAGCCATGGGGACGATGAATTCTTTACCGACGAACAGGCGCGGGAATGGTTCGATCTGGGGGGAATCGGCCGGGCGCCCGCACGGCTCGACTTCAAAAAACTGGAGAACCTGTGTGGGCAGCATATTGCCGCCAGTGAAGACGCGCAATTACTGCCTGAAATTGAGGCATATCTGACCGCCGCCAACCTTCCTGCGCTGAGTAAAATGCAGCGTGACGGTTTGGCACGGGCCCTGTACTGCCTGAAAGAGCGCGCCAAGACATTTCCCGAACTTCTTGAAAAGGCACGGTTTATTCTGACGTCCCGGCCACTGGATGTGGATGAGAAGGCGCAAAAGGCGCTTGATCCGGTATCCCGTGGTATACTGAAAGAATTGACGCCGCAGTTGCAGAATGCTAACTGGTCGCGGAACGATCTGGAGGCCACCGTTGCCACCGTTGCCGAGGCCCATGGTGTGGGTCTGGGCAAATTGGCCGGACCGCTGCGCGCCGCGCTTTCCGGGCGCACGGTGACCCCCAGTGTCTTTGATATGATGCTGACGCTGGGACGTGATGAAACGCTGGCCCGGCTGACCGATCAGGCAGCCTGACGCTTTGCCGCCGCCCGATCACATCAGATAGATCATGCCCGGCGTAAACCCGCAGGGCCTTTAGAAAAGGGAACGGAATGGCTGATACAACCAAGACCGCGACGCTGAGCATTGAAGGCAAAACCATCGAGCTACCCATAATGTCGCCTACCGTCGGCCCTGACGTGATCGACATCCGCAAGCTTTATGCGCAGGGTGATGTGTTCACTTATGACCCCGGTTTCACCTCGACCGCGGCGTGCGAAAGCTCGATCACCTATATTGATGGCGACAAGGGCGAACTGCTTTACCGCGGTTATCCGATCGAGCAACTGGCGAACAATTCCCACTTTCTGGAAGTGTGCTATCTGCTGCTGAACGAAGAACTGCCCAATGCCGTGCAGATGAAGGATTTTGAAGACCGCATCACCCGCCACACCATGGTGCACGAACAGATGCACTACTTCTTCCGCGGGTTCCGCCGCGACAGCCACCCGATGGCGACCCTCGTGGGTGTGGTGGGCGCGCTGTCGGCCTTTTATCACGACAGCCTTGACGTGAGCGACCCTTGGCACCGTGAAGTGGCCGCAATCCGCATGATTGCCAAACTGCCGACGATAGCCGCCATGGCCTATAAATATTCGATGGGGCAGCCCTTCGTATACCCGCGCAACGACCTCGATTACGCGTCGAACTTCCTTTACATGTGCTTTGCGATCCCGGCAGAGCCGTACACGGTCAACCCGATTCTGGCAAAAGCCATGGACCGGATCATGATGCTGCACGCCGACCACGAACAGAACGCCTCGACCTCGACGGTGCGTCTGGCCGGGTCGTCAGGGGCCAATCCGTTCGCCTGTATCGCCGCCGGTATCGCCTGCCTCTGGGGCCCGGCGCATGGTGGTGCAAACCAGGCCTGCCTTGAAATGCTGCGCGAAATCGGCACCGTTGACCGGATCCCCGAATATATCGCCCGCGCTAAGGACAAGGACGATCCGTTCCGCCTGATGGGCTTTGGCCACCGGGTCTACAAGAACTTTGACCCGCGCGCCAAGGTGATGAAGGAGTCGGCCGATGAGGTGCTTGACCTGATGGGCATCCACGACAACGAAACCCTGAAAGTCGCCAAGGAGTTGGAGCGTATCGCGCTGGAAGACCCCTATTTCATCGACAAGAAGCTTTACCCGAACGTCGATTTCTATTCGGGCATCATTCTTGAGGCGATGGGCTTCCCGACGTCAATGTTCACGCCAATCTTTGCGCTGTCGCGCACCGTCGGCTGGATTTCGCAGTGGAAGGAAATGATTGGCGACCCGACCCAGAAAATCGGCCGTCCCCGTCAGCTTTATATCGGTGAAACCCAGCGTGACTACAAAGACGTCGCCAAGCGCTAAGGGTTTTGAGAGTTTGCAGGGCCGGAGAGATTTCTCCGGCCCTTTTTCATTGGGCGCCTGCGATACCGCATTACTTTCCGTTGTCGCCCGGAACCTGTTCAAACGAATCGAGCCATCTCTGTGTGCCCCAAACGGTGCCACGTCCCGATCTGCCATTGTCCAGAATGCCGGTGCCTTCCGCACCCCCTCAACGGCTGAGATACCGCAGCAGCAAAGCCGCCCCTTTTTTGCGCTTGCAAGAAGCGCTGGGATTGAAAACCAAAACGCCGCCCCGAAAGGCGGCGTTTCAGACCAATGTGATGCGGTGCGCTTAGCCCTTGCGGGATTTCAGCGCAGCCCAGCCACCCGAAACCGCAACCGCCGCCAGTGCAGCCTTGACCAGCGTGCCCAGCAAGAACGGTGTAACCCCCGCCGCAGTGGCCATCGACAGATCAAGCCCGGTGACCGTTTTAAGCACCAGAACACCCGGCACGAACAGCGCCATTCCCGGCACGAACCCGGCGATGAACAGCTTGCCCAGACCCCGGCTAAAGCCACGCTCTGCCATGAAACCGGTCAACCAGGCCATGCCCACAAAGCCCCACAAAAACCCTGCCGTTGGCCCCATCAACACGCCCGCACCCGCAGCGCCGCCGGCAAAAACCGGCAGGCCCATTGCGCCCTCGGCCAAATAGGCGATCAACGTTGCCGCTGCCAGGCGCGACCCGTAGGTCAGCCCCACAATGGTAATCGCCAGCGTTTGCAACGTCATCGGAACCGGCAGCATCGGCACGCTGACCTGCGCCGACAGGCCGACAAAAAGCGACCCCCCCAGCACCATCAGTACTTGGGTCATTAGGGAGTGACGGGTCAGGATAGCTTTTGAAAGTGTCATCTGAGGGCCTTACATGAAGAATATCTCTGCCGCGCAGTTTTGACGCAGCCTGTGCAGATGTCAACGCTTCCTCTTGCATGCCACCCCCCTGAATGCGAAACAGCGCCCATGACACAGATCCAGACCCCCCCGATGAAAACCGAAAGACTGGCCCTGATCACCGGCGCCTCGCGCGGGTTGGGCGCAGCCCTGGCCGAGGCCCTGGCAGATGCAGGTTGGCATGTGATGGCCGTCGCCCGCACCCAAGGTGGGCTGGAAGAGCTGGACGACAGAATTCAGGCAAAAGGTGGCCGCGCCACACTGGCGCCGATGGATGTGACAGACCCGCAGGCAATGCAGCATCTGGCCGGGTCCGTTGCCGCACGCTGGGGCGGTGTGCAGCTTTGGGTGCATAGTGCCGTGCACGCCGCACCGCTGTCGCCCGCGGGGCATATCGCGGCCAAGGACATGGCCAAATCCATCGCCACAAATATCACCGCAACCGCGACGCTGATTCCCCTGATCGAGCCGTTGTTGCGGGCCAGAAATGGCCGGGCGTTGTTTTTGGATGATCCGCGCGCGGGGCAGAAATTCTTTGGCGCTTACGGCGCTACCAAGGCCGCACAAATGGCGCTGGCCCGCAGCTGGCAGGCAGAAAACGTCAAGATCGGGCCACAGGTCCTGATAGAAACCCCGGCCCCGATGCCGACAGCCACCCGCGCGCGCTTTTTTCCCGGCGAAGACCGCACAAAATTGCATGATCCGCGCCAAGAGGCCGCCCGGATCGTCGCGTCACTATAGCGCGACGCGACGACCTGACCTTACTGCTTGGCAATAAAGCCTCCGGTAACAAGCAGATCCCCGTCGGTCGATGGGGTAACGCCGCGCAGGCTTCCCCCGGTCACCTCGGCATTTGGTCCGCCAAAGCCACCCTTGACAACCAGCGATCTGCTCCGGGTCTCCCCGTAGAGTTCCAAAGACCCCTCGGCCGTTGCGGTATATTGCGGAACGGCCGGGTCGTAGCGGTTCAGGTCAACCGGCGCGATGGTGAGTGCGCCATCAAGCGCGCCATCGGTTGCGCTGTTGAAATTGCGCATATTGCCAGACACGCGGCTTGCAGCAAAATCCGCCTTTATCAGCACATCGGACGTCAGGATATCCAAGGCCGGGTCTGCATCATTCCCGCCGTCTGGCCGGATTTCCATTCTTGCGACGCCGTTGTAACTTGCAAAACCCTGGGTCGGCAAATCTGACGATGCAGTTGCGGTCAGACCCGTCGCCTCATCGGCAACACTCTCATATGTTGCCACCTGCTCAACATAGGTAGGGCGCTCGTTCACACCCCCGCCGCCGCCGCTACCGCACGCGCCCAAGATACAGCACCCTGCTAGCGCACCCCAAAAACCACCTTGTCCGACTACAAGTCGCGGCATAACTCAATACTCCTGGTTATCGCTTTATCGAATCTCTCTAAGTATAAGGTTTTTATTGGCTTTTGTCGAAAATATGTTGCGGCGGATCAGACACTTTCCCCTGGACAGCGTTTGCATCGCTTTACGCCCGCAGGTCCGCGGGGTAATCAGTGAAAAAGAAAGCGGGGCGCCATGCGAATTTTGATTACCAATGATGACGGCATCAATGCGCCGGGGCTTGAGGTTCTGACCGAGATTGCACATGAAATCGCGGGCCCCAAGGGTGAGGTCTGGACCGTCGCCCCCGCGTTTGAGCAATCGGGCGTTGGTCATTGCATCAGCTACACCCACCCGATGATGATCGCCAAGCTTTCCCAAAACCGCTACGCCGCCGAGGGCAGCCCCGCCGACTGCGTATTGGCCGGGCTTTATGATGTGCTGCGGGGCGCGCGCCCCGATCTGGTGCTTTCAGGGGTGAACCGGGGCAATAATGCCGCCGAGAACGCGCTTTATTCCGGCACCGTCGGCGGCGCAATGGAGGCGGCGCTTCAGGGTATTCCGGCAATCGCGCTGTCGCAGTTCATGGGCCCCAAGACAGACGAGTTGACCGATCCGTTTGAATCCGCGCGCGCCCATGGCGCGGCTGTGGTGCGGGCACTTTTGGACAAGGGCCGCTGGGATGCAGACGATTACCGGCTGTTTTACAACATCAATTTCCCGCCGATCAGCGCGGCTGAAACGCGCGGCATGAAGGTCGCCGCGCAAGGCTACCGCACCGATACGTTCTTTGGGGTAGAGCCGCATGTTTCGCCATCGGGTCGCAAATTCCTCTGGATCAAGGGGGGCGGACAGCACATGCCCACCGCGCCGGGAACCGATGTCGCCGTGAACCTTGAGGGTTATATTTCGGTCACCCCGATGCGGGCAGATCTGACCGCGCATGACATTCTGGCTGATCTGGAGGCACGACTGGCATGACCCGCCCCGCCGATCCGCCCGGCGATGAAACCAATAACAATGCCGAACGCAAGATGCGCTTTTTGTTTGCGCTGCGTTCAAAAGGCGTGACCGAGGCGCGGGTGCTGCACGCAATGGAAAAGGTGGACCGCGGGCTGTTTGTGCGCGGCCTTTTTGCGGAACGCGCCTATGAGGATATGCCCCTGCCCATCGCCTGTGGTCAGACCATTTCGCAACCCTCGGTCGTGGGGCTGATGACGCAGGCGCTAAGGCTTCAGCCGCGCGACAAGGTGCTAGAGGTGGGAACCGGGTCCGGTTATCAGGCGGCGATCCTGTCGCATCTGGTGCGCCGGGTCTACACTATCGACCGCCACCGTCGCCTCGTGCGCGAGGCCGAGGCGGTGTTTCAAGCCCTGCACATAGCCAACATTACCGCGCTTTCCGGCGATGGGTCGCGCGGCCTGCCCGATCAGGCCCCTTTTGACCGTATCATCGTGACCGCCGCCGCCGAAGACACGCCCGGCCCCCTATTGGCGCAGCTTAAAATCGGCGGTATCATGGTGTTGCCAGTTGGGCAGTCGGATGCGGTGCAAAGCCTGATCCGCGTGACCCGGCTTGCAACAGGATACGATTACGAAGAATTGCGCCCGGTGCGATTTGTGCCGTTGGTCGAGGGGCTGGCAAACGACTAGCCCGAAATGAAGTGAAAGGCCCGGCGACAGGGGCCCCACAAACGACGAGGACAGAGTAGATGATCTTTCCCTTGACCGCCCGTTTCCGCCTTGGCCACGTTTTGCTATTGGGCGGTGCTGCGCTGGCTTTGGCCGGGTGCGACCCGAACGGCTCTTTCGACGGTGATTTGCGCAAATTCGGGCGCACCGGTTTTGATACCTCGGATGCGGCGCGGCAAGCCTCGGCTGCGCGGCCGCAGCCCGATGCGCGGGGGGTCATTTCCTACCCCAACTATCAGGTCGCGGTTGCGCAGCGCGGTGATAGCGTGGCCACCGTGGCCCAGCGGATCGGCACGGATCCGGTCGAGCTCGCGCGCTATAACGCGCTGACGCCCGACACCACCTTGGGCAAGGGTGAGGTTCTGGCCCTGCCGCGCCGCGTGGCCGACGGCATGGGTACCCCGACCAACGCAGGTGCCTTGGGCACCGAGCGGATCGACATCACCTCGATCGCGTCAAACGCCATTGACCGCGCCTCGGCCAATCAGCCCGCAGCCCCTGCCGCCGCCAAGCCCACCGGCCCCGAGCCTGTCCGGCACAAGGTGGCGCGTGGCGAAACCGCCTATTCGATCGCGCGTTATTACAATGTCAGCGTCCGCGCCCTGGCTGATTGGAACGGCCTGCCCGCCGATCTGGGGGTGCGCGAGGGGCAATTCCTGATGATTCCGGTGGCCTCGGGCAGCGCATCTGGCGATGTGGTCGCCGTGACCACGGCCCCCGGCAGTGGCAGCCCAACCCCGACGCCCCCGTCAGCGGCCAAGCCCCTGCCTGCCGAAAATCCCCCCGCCGCCAGCGCCGCTGTCGCCAAGCCGGCCACGCCCAATCTGGGCGCAAACCGCACTGCGGCCTCGGGGACGTCCAAGATGCAGATGCCGGTATCAGGCGCGATCATCCGCCCCTATGTGAAGAAAAAGAATGACGGCATCGACATTGCCGCGACCCCCGGCACCGCGGTCAAGGCTGCCGCTGACGGAACCGTGGCCGCGATCACCAAAGACACCGGGCAGGTGCCGATTCTGGTGTTGCGCCACGAATCCGGCCTGCTGACGGTTTATGCCAATATTGACGCGATCACCGTGACCAAAGGGGCAAAGGTCAGCCGTGGCCAGACCATCGCCAAGGTTCGCGCGGGCAATCCGGGTTTTGTGCATTTCGAAGTCCGCGACGGCTTTGAAAGCGTCGATCCGCTGCCCTATCTGCAATAGAAATGCACCCTGCGCTGGCCCTGGCATCGGGGCCGCGCAGGGGTCAAAGCGCCACGCCGCGCCGCCCGGCCAGATCCGTAAAGAACTGCCATGCCACCCGGCCGGACCGCGCGCCGCGCGTGGCCTGCCATTCAATGGCTTCTGCCCGCAAAGCCTCGGGGGGCACATCAATGTCATAAGCCGCACAATACCCCTCAATCATCGCCAGATATTCATCCTGGCTACAGGGATGGAACCCCAGCCACAGCCCGAAACGGTCTGACAGAGACACTTTTTCCTCGACCGCCTCCGAGGGGCTGATCGCGGTGGAACGCTCATTCTCGATCATGTCGCGCGGCATCAGGTGGCGGCGGTTCGAGGTGGCATAAAACAGCACATTCGCCGGGCGCCCCTCGATGCCGCCATCCAGCACCGCCTTCAGGCTTTTATAGTGCTGATCGTCATGGCTGAACGACAGATCGTCGCAAAAAAGCACGAACCGTTCGTCAGGCGAAGCGCGCAAATGGGTCAGCAGGCGGGTGACGCTGGGCAGGTCTTCGCGTGAAAGTTCAACGAGCTTGAGCCGATGCCCCCGCTCCAGCACCGCCGCGTGAATCGCCTTGACCAGAGACGATTTCCCCATCCCGCGCGCGCCCCACAACAGCGCATTGTTGGCCGCAAAACCCCGCGCGAACTGTTCGGTGTTTTTCAGCAAGGTGTCGCGGGACCGGTCGATACCGTAAAGCAAGGCCAGATCGACGCGGCTAACCTCGGCCACCGGCTCCAGCCGGTCGGGGGTGGTATGCCAGACGAAGGCATCCGCCTGGCCAAAATCTGGCGCGGGCTGCGGTGCGGGGGCCAGACGTTCCAATGCGGCCGCGATCCGGTTTAACGGCTCAGTCATTTTGACGCCTCTTCTTCGGCACCCTCATCTTCGTCTTCGTCTTCGTCATCAACCCACAGGCCCTCGGCGCGCAGCCGCGCCTCGCGCTTGATCTCAATCCGGCGCACCAGGAAAATCGAGATTTCATAAAGCCCGTAAACCACCGTGAACAAGATCACCTGCGTGATCACATCAGGCGGCGTCACGACAGCCGCGACAATCAAAATTACCACCACCGCGTATTTGCGAACCGCCCCCAGCCCCGCCGCCGAGACCAGGCCCGCCTTGCCCATAAGCGTCAGCAAAACCGGAAGCTGAAAACAGATCCCGAACGCCATGATGAATTTCGTTGTCAATGCAAGATATTCCTGCACCGAGCCCTGGAACGTGATCCCCGCCATGGCGCCGCCCTTGCCGGTCTCAGCCCCCAATCCGCCCTGTTGGAACCCCAAAAAGAAGTCGAACGCCAACGGCAGGACAACGTAATAGGCAAAGACACCCCCGATTGCGAACATCACCGGCGAGGCCACCAGAAACGGCAAGAACGCATTCTTTTCCGTCTTGTAAAGACCCGGCGCCACAAACCGCCATAGCTGGTAGGCAATCACCGGAAAGGACAGCACAAAGCCGCCCAGAAAGGAGATATTGATCGCGACGAAAAAGCCTTCCTGCAGCTTGATCAGGATCAAGCCGCAATCCTGCCCGCGTGTTTCAAGCGCGCCGCAAATTGGTTGGGTCAGAAAGTTGAAAATCGGGTTCCAGACCGTAAAACAGATCAACATGCCGATGATGAAGGCCAATGCTGACCACATCAATCGGGTGCGCAGTTCGCTGAGGTGTTCGATCAGCGGGGCGGCAGTGTCGTCAATGTCTTGCGGGGTACTCATGCCTCACCTTTTTTTGCCGCGCGTTTGCGGGGGGGCTTGGCGGCAGACCCGGCCGGTTCGGCTTTGGCCGCGGCTTTTGTGGCAGGTTTGCTAGTTGCCGGTTTTGCTTTCGCGGGTTTGGCCGTTTTCGGGGCCGCCGCTTTGGGCGCGGCCTTTCGGGCAGGTTTGCTTGCGGTTTTGGGCGCGATCGGGTTGGGGGCGGCTGGCGTCGCGGGTGTCGTTGCCTGTTTCGCGGTGCCGGGCAGCTTTGGATCCCACTTCTCAAATCTGTTTG
>NZ_JBLJBV010000091.1:0-23055 GCF_047638075.1 Phaeovulum sp. | reverse complement strand
CATATCACTCATGGCAGCACCCCCTTGGTGCCACAAGTGAATCAGTGACCGCCCGCCTTCGTAAGTGATTTAATGGGTCCAGAGCCTAGCTAAACAAGGGATTTCCAGCATTTACTGGGGGAAAATGGTGGGTGATAAGGGATTTGAACCCCTGACATCTTCGATGTGAACGAAGCGCTCTACCACTGAGCTAATCACCCGGTGAGCGGGCTTTTAGCCGCAGTCGTTGGCTACCGCAAGGGCTTCGTCTTCGGTTTTGGCGGAGTTTTTGTCAGCGGTATCGGAAGGACGTATCAGCTTGACGATCAGCATCTCGCCCATTTTTCGATCAACCTGACGGCTGACTCGGGCTTTGCCAAGGGGCGGCACTACTACCGTCTCTCGGGCGGCCAGCGCATCGCCCAGGATACGCAGTGTTGCCTCGATCACGTCGCGCGCCTCTTTTTTGCCCGCACCCGTCGCAGCAACGACACGGTCCAAAAGGTCCTTCTTGCGAAGGGTCACGGTGTCGGCCGCGCTTTCCTTGTCCGTGGAAAGCGGCGCTGGCGTCTTCACCGCGGGGGGTGCCCCGGTTTTCACGGGGATTTTTGGGGAAACAGATGCCTTGCCGGTGCCGGCAGGCGTTTTTTGACCTGCTTCAGGCTTGCCTTTGGCAGATTTCCTATTCGTCACATTAGCCATTTCAAACGTCCGCTCCCGTTTTTGTCTTGTGCCGGATGCTAGGCGGCGATCACCGAATAATCCATAGATCAAATGGATCCGGTCACATCACAATCAAATAGACTGTTAAAATCGGCCTCGTCTTGCACTGCACTTTGCGGCGGCGAATGGTTTTGGCGGCATGTGCGCAGATCGAATAAAGAGATGACAAATGGCTGCGAAATCCACCATCATCAAGACAGGTTGCGAAAAGGTTTTTGTGATGCAGCGCGTCGTTCGCCCCGAGACCCCTCCTGAGGTTCTGTCGCGCCCTGAATTTGGCGCGATGCGGTTGGCTTATCATGGCTTTCTGGCGCTACCGGCGAACCGCCGTACCCAGACCCGCCCCCCCGATCGCCATCTACCCGATGTGCCGGGCCTGTTGGCCGCCGTGGCAGAGCCCTTTGGTGGATCATGCGCCTTTTGCGGGATCGAGAAGGCGCAGGCCGTCTACCGGTTTCGCCCGACCGGCGATGCCCGACCCATAGAGACGAAAGCTAGCCCCGACACATCGCTGCACTACGGTTGGCTGGCGGATGCCTGGCAAAACCTTTACCCGATATGCCGTGGATGCAGGCCCGCGGACCCCACAAATTTTCCGGTTACCGGCAAGCGGGATCCTATTCCTGGAAAGGCAGAATACCTTTCCTATCAGCAGGCAAACTCTGGTCACTGGCCGTATCCGATTGAGGACTCTGCGGTGCTGATTGATCCTTGTGCCGATGATCCTGCGCAGGCCATGATGTGTGCGGCGGATGGCCAGATGACCGCGCTGAATGAACGTGGCCGCCTTACCATTGCGCATTTCAACCTTAATCGCGCCGCCCTTGTTACGGCACGGGCGACGGGGCCAAACGCCACAAGGCAGAGGCCAACGCGCAAGGTGCGGGCCGCGAAAGCCCCCCATGAATGGGAACTTGCCAGTATCAAGATCGAGAATTTCAAGGCGATTGAGGGTTTGCACCTGGATATGCCCGAAAGGCCCATGGGCGGGCCGCCCCGCGCCCCGGTCTTGTTGATCCTGGGTGAAAATGCGGCCGGGAAATCAACGATCCTGGAGGCGGTCGCATTGGCGCTGATGCCTGATGCCGCGCGGCGGCAACTGATGCCGGATCCGGCGCCGTTGCTTTTGAACCCGCGGTATCTGGGCAGCCCTGACCTGCCTGTCAGGCGGCAAGGGTGCGTCAGCGTGCATTTTGTGGACAAGGACGCAAAAGCCGATGTGACACTGCGCCTGACATCGGCAGGGTTTACCACTGAGCGGGGTGCCAAAGACTTGCCGCAGGTTTTTGCCTATGGCGCCTATCGTCACTACCTTGACGGGGTGCGCAGGCGCAGCGCAAGCCGGGGGGTGGTCTCACTTTTCAAGTCGCAAGAGCAGCTTTCAAATCCCCGCGATTGGTTGGTGGCGCTACCCGACCGCCGGTTTGATGAGGTCGTGCAGGCCCTGCGCTTTGTCTTTGGTGTGGATTTTGAGGCGATCCGGCGGCGCGACGGCGATTGTTTTGTCGTCACCCTGACCGATGGAGTTGAGCAAGAGACCCCGATTCTGGCCGTCTCTTCGGGGTTTCGCACTGTGCTGGCGCTGGTTTGCGATGTGCTGCGCTGGCTGCTGGAGGCGCCGGCGACCAAGGCCCTCAAAATCGACAACATGCCCGCGATAATCCTGATTGACGAGGTGGAGGCCCATTTGCATCCGCGTTGGAAGATGGCCATTGTCGAGGGGCTGCGACAGGCTCTGCCGGCAGCAACCTTTCTGATGACAACGCATGATCCGCTCTGCCTGCGCCGCGCAGCGCCCGGCGAAGTGCGGGTGATGACCCGGCAACGCACTGAGGGCGAGCGTGACAGCGACGTGGCCGTGATCGTCGAGGCGCTGGACAGCCTGCCAGACATGGGGGCGCTGACGGTCGATCAGCTGTTGACGGCGGATTTCTTTGGTTTGGGCGACACCGACGACCCTGATACCGTGCGCGCGCTGGATAGTCTGATGAACCAATCCGCCAGCGGAATCGCCAACCCCGATGCCACCCCCGGCGTGATGCGCAGGCTTCAGGCCAAGCTGCTGCAAGACCTTCCCATAGGCCGAACCGAGGTTGAACGCATCGTGCAAGAGGCCGTGAAGACCTACCTGACAGAGCGGCGCAGCCGCAGGCCGGCGTGGCGCGACAGCACACGCGACCGCATCTTGACCCTGCTGCGGGATCTGTGATGCGACAGGTGGACCGCAAACGTGTCGCCGTGCCGGCAAGCCTGATCCCCCACAGACCGGGCCGCAGCCGCCAAAGCATTGGCGCAAACGAACTGGCCAAGAACATTGCAAAATTCACGGCGGGGCATTTGCAGGAAATGAAATTTGCCGCCTATGGCCAGGACAGCGTCAAAGCGGCGCTGCATGCCTTGTTCCACGGCAAATGCGCCTATTGCGAATCCTTCTTTGACGCCACTGCCCCGGTGGATGTTGAACACTTTCGCCCAAAGGGGCGGCTGGCCGAAGATAAGGCGCACCCCGGTTATTGGTGGCTTGCCGCCGATTGGGACAACCTTTTGCCCTCTTGCATTGATTGCAACCGACGGCGGCGGCAAACCCATGCCCGGGCCGATGGCGCGCCGATGGCCGAAAGTTCGGGCAAACAGGACCAGTTTCCGATGGATGGCCCCTATATCAGCGACTATGAGGCCGATATCGCGTCGGAACGCCCACTATTGCTGAACCCCTGCCGCGATGACCCCGCGCAGCATTTGACGTTTCGGGTGCTGCCCGATCCGCTTTTGGCGCTGGCCTTGCCGCGGGATCCGCCCGATGCGCCCCAACGCGGGGTGGCGGCAATCCGGGTTTACGGGTTGAACCGGCTGGCCCTGGTGCAAGAGCGCACGCGCATCCTGCGCCGCCTGGAGTTGCTGCGCGATGTATTGGCCCAGCTGGATGAGGCCGCCGCCTTGATCGAGGCATCTGCCGATCCTGCGGCAAGACGCGCCCTTGCCCCCATCAACGCCGCCGTGGACCGGTTATTGAATGACATGAAAGGTATGGCCGCCGAAACCGAGCCCTACAGCGCAATGGTCACCGAATGGCTGCGCTACTGGGCCGATGATCTGTAACAACCCTTCCCTGACCTGAAAAGGATATCCGATGCCCAAGACAATCGTGATCCTGCTGGATGGCACCTCAAATACCATCACTGAAAAGCGGACCAATATCCTGCGTCTCTATGGCTGCCTACGCAAAAACGAAACGCAAACCGTCTATTATGATCCAGGCGTGGGCACGATTGGCATTCCGGGCGTGTGGTCGCGCCGCGCCCAAGCGGCCTCAGAGGTGTGGGAAATGGCCTCCGGTATGGGCGTCGATGACAACGTGAAAGAAGCCTACCGCTTTCTTGTTGAGACCTATGAGGACGGCAAGGCCCACGATACCGAGCGCGACCGGATCTGCATTTTCGGGTTTTCGCGCGGGGCCTACACCGCGCGGATGCTGGCCGGATTCATTCATACCATCGGGTTGTTACCGCCGCGCAACCTCAACCTTCTTGACCATGCCTGGCGCGCCTACAAGCGGATCGGTGAGACCGAAAGCGATGCCGATTTTGCAGAAGTACGCCTGTACGAGCGCATCCTGGATCCTGACCGCCCGCCGATCCACCTGCTTGGCCTTTATGACACGGTGTCATCAGTCATCGAACCCGGCCCCGGAATTGTGCCGCGCCTGCGCCATCATGCCTTCACGACACACAACCCCTCTGTGGCCCATGTGCGCCATGCGGTCGCACTGGATGAACGGCGGCGGATGTTTGAGCCTGTGTTATGGCCCGAAGGCAAGGATCACTTGCCGCAGCGGTTCCAACCCGGCACGGCAATCGCACAGGATGTGCGTGAGGTCTGGTTTACCGGCTGTCACGGCGATGTGGGCGGTGGCCAGCCAGAGGCCGCCTCGGCACTTGCCAAGATACCGCTGCTATGGATGATCGAGCAAACAAAGGCGCTTGGCCTGGATTACATAACCCAGACCGTAAACCGGCTTGTGCGTGGCGCCCATCAGGGGCAACCCTATGTCGCCCCCGATGCGTTTGCCCAAATCAACGAGTCAATGAAAGGCGCGTGGAAACTGCTGGAATACCTGCCGCTTCCAACCAGCAATGAGGGGCTGAAGCTGACACGCGGCCGGCGACGGCGCCTGCCCGCTGGCCTGCGCATCCATGCCTCGGCGGTGGCCCGTCACAAGGCAGAGAGTCAAAAACCCATGCCGTTCCCGCCCGACTACCGGATAGAGGGCGATATAGCGGATTGGACCCCGGCCCAGCCGTCAAATTCATGATGCCCCCGCCGCGCCTTCCAGCGGTCTTCCCCCGGGCTTACTGCCGCACACGCAACGCGCAAAGCCCCCCATAGTGACAATAGGCGCCAACCCCGGGCGGAACGGCATGGATGACGCCGCCTTGAAGACCCGACCAAATCCCCGTTATAGGATCACAATCACGCAGCTTACTGCCGGTAGTCAGGTTAAAAAAAGAAAGGCGCGATGGTTAAGGCTGCTTATTCCACGGTATCCGCCCTGCCCTATTCCCGCAATCCGACGTTGGCACGATCGTGATACGGATCGCCAAAGAGGTATCAGTTTTCACCTCTGTGGCAGCCATCGGTCAGGTCCTGTTTGGGAACGACGCTGTCGCTATGAACATCTGTAAGCCGCAAAACCGTGCTGAATATGATGTCATGGCTTGCCGGAATATCCATCTTGGCCGCAATGCAGCCGACAGCGGTGCGCCGCGTTGCTGCGCGGCCATCAGCGTTTATCGCCGCGCAACGTGACTGAAAAGGTCGAGAAATCCAGCGTCAGCAGGCCAACACACAGCACCGCCGCCCCTATCACACTTGCAGCCCAGATCTGTCCCGCGCGCAGGGGCGCCAGACGTTTGACCCGAACAAAGATCACCACCAATGCAGGCAGAATTCCGGCCCAAAGCACATGAAACAAAAAGCTGCGCGTGATAAGATGTTTGGATTGCGTGACCGTGGTCGTGATGGCGCTCTGGATCACCTCCCGGTCAATGGTCGTGCCCGGGAGTATCCTGGTAAAACGACGTCACTGCCCCGAGGATCAGCAAAAACACCAGCACCGGTTTTGCAGCCAGCGGACCGCAAAGACGGTGATGATCAACAGGGTCAGCGCAAAGACCGCGCCGCCAAACACGGCAACCGTGCCTGTTTTGCCCACAAACGCGGCCATGCTGCGCGCCAGGAATGTGGCGCTATGCAGGGCCATGATGGCCCCGGCCACAAGGATATTGAGCAGCAATGGCGAAAGGCTGAACCGCCTATGTTCTGATATTTTTCGGGGCATCAAAGGGCAAAACCTTAATGTGATCGGGCGCCTTTATTTTGCCCCTGAACGCCTGTCCTCTAGGTCTTTGTGTGGCTTGCTTCAACTGGAATATTCACAGTGGGACAGCTACCTTAGGCGTGGCCGCAACCATAGGAACATCAGTGGGCATCCAACAAAATCCCATGCGTATCAAAGGCTTCAACGCCCGCCTTGTTCGCTTCGCGTCCCGCGGGGGTGTTGGCGCGATGGCGCTGATTGGTGCTTTCTTTGGGGCAACGGTCAGGCCTCAGCGCAGGCACCAGGCGGCGCCTCACCCCATGTCAGAGCGCACAACACGCGACCTCGCGCGGTGTCTGTCGCCGCGCCAACTCAGCAGGGAAATTGCCCCCCAGGCAAGGCAATATATCAAGCCCATCCCAAGAACATATTGCCCGCCCAACGGGCCGATAGCCGCGCGGTCTATCAATTGCGACGCACTGGTCAATGGTTCCGGGTGCACCACCAATTTACCGATATATGCCGTGCTTTGGATCAAAAGGATCCAGAAATAATTTCGCCGGATGCGCCGCCCAACCGCCACCGCCATCGACACATGGTATCTCGGCTTCCAATAATCTTCGGCCAAAACCCTTTGCCAACCTTCCTCCATATGCAGATCGCCGTCGTGCAGCATCGGTGCGAAAAAATGCACCTCCATCCATCTGCAGCGCGCACGCCAGACGTTGAAGTAACGGTAACGGCGTGCCTCCAGCATCAGAAAGAACAAGATCAGCACCCCCACAAGTATCAGCGGAAGAGGGGATGCGGTCGGGGATGAAAAAGCGATGGATAGCGCAATGCCCAACGTTACCACCGCCCAGTTCGTGGTCGTGTCAAGCCGCGTTCGCCACACGGTCGATCTGTAGACTTCGCCGCGATAAAGATGCGCAACCGCCCCGATTTCGGCGGCGCTCAGCTCTTTTCTCTGCTCGGAGTTCTTAACCGTCATCAAAGCCCCCCACAGAGCAACATTGCACGCCAAGCGTGGGCGGCACAATGCTTTCCCCGCCCTGATCAAGGTTCATCAATTTTGAATTGGCCTTAAGCCGCGCCGCAACAAGATCACCAAATACTCTTGGGCAAGGCGCTGATGTGATTGCGGGCCCTGGCTGGCCTGTGAGCTGAAAGGCGATTACGGCCGCCAACAGCGATATGCCATCCAAAGCGATCCGCAAACAAATCGGCCCCCTCCAAGAGGGGGCCAGTCTCGCCGGTCAGGCTCATCGTTGTACCGCCCGGGTTTGTTCTGCCTGGGCCTTCGCGGCGTCAAGGGCGACCGCAGCCGCCCCGGATCCAAGTTTTGCCATGCGGCTCTGCCAAATCAGCGTGGGGACGCGCTAACGCAGACAGCCGCCATTTCTGTCGAATGTTTCCACCCGAAAAACCGCTGCCCATAAACCGGGCAAACTGCTCCTGTTAACTACACCCGCTTGTCGCGCCGCAGGTGTTGCACTTCATGCAGGTACCGTTTCTGACCAGTGTAAAGTTTCCGCATTCGCCGCAGGCTTCGCCCTCATAGCCCTGAATCCGGGCCTTGGTGCGCGCGTCCATGGTGATCATCCCCGAGGCCAGCGCGGTAGACGCCTCGCCGCTGGGTGCGTTCATCGCGGTTCCGGGCACAAGCGTGTTCAGCACTACGACAGGGTCGGTCGCGCCGGACAGGGCGGTTGCGCTGATCCCGCCTTGAAACACCTTCAGTTCCTGCGGCAGACGTTTGCGCAGATAGCCCGTTGAGGAAATCTGTCGCAGCACCTCAAGCGATTTGCTGGCCGCCAGATTGGAAGGCTCTGAGATGTTGCGCTTGCTTTCGTCGGTGCCGCCGCCCAGATCATCGAATGACGCGCCTTGCGGCTTCACATGCGCCAGATCCGTGCGGTCAAGGTAAGACACGGCAAGTTCCCGGAACACATAGTCCAGAATCGAGGTTGCATTCTTGATGCTGTCATTGCCTTGCACCATTCCGGCCGGCTCAAACTTGGTAAAGGTAAAGGCCTCAACGAACTCCTCAAGCGGCACGCCGTATTGCAGACCAACAGAAACCGCGATCGCAAAATTGTTCATCATCGCGCGGAAACCGGCGCCTTCCTTGTGCATGTCGATAAAGATTTCGCCCAGCTGGCCATCAACATATTCGCCGGTGCGCAGGTAAACCTTGTGCCCGCCAATCATCGCCTTTTGGGTATAGCCCTTGCGCCGTTGGGGCAGTTTTTCGCGGTGACTGCGCACGATTTCCTTGACGATGACCTTTTCTATGATCTTCTCGGCCAGAACGGCGGCCTTTTCCTGCTGACTGCCCGAGGCAAGAATTTCTTCTGCTTCCTCGTCATCCTCGACCAGCGCCGAGGCCAGCGGTTGGCTGAGTTTTGATCCGTCGCGGTATAGTGCGTTGGCCTTGATCCCAAGGCTCCAGCTTAGCTCATATGCCTCCAGCGTTTCCGAAATGCTGGCGGAATTAGGCATGTTGATCGTCTTGGAAATCGCCCCCGAGATGAACGATTGCGCCGCCGCCATCATGTGAATGTGGCTGGCCACCGACAGATAGCGCTTGCCCTTTTTGCCGCAGGTATTGGCGCAGTCAAATACGCTGTAATGTTCCGGCTTCAGGAACGGCGCGCCTTCCAGCGTCATCGTGCCGCAAACATGGTCATTGGCAGCGTCGATCTGTGCGCGGGTAAAGCCCAGATGGCGCAGCATGTCGAAGGTGGGGTCGTTCAGCCTTTCCGCCGGAATCCCCAGCGTCTTGGTGCAGAAATCCTCGCCCAGCGTCCATTGGTTGAACACAAAGCGGATATCAAAGGCCGAGGGCAGCGCGGCCTCGATCTTTTCCAGCTCGCGCGGGCCAAAACCGTGGCCCACCAGCGCACTGGTGTTGATACCGGGGCAATTGCCGATGCTGCCATGACCCACCGCATAGGCGATGATTTCCTCGATCTGCGCCGAGCCATACCCTAGCGTCTCCAACGCGCCCGGAACCGAGCGGTTGATGATCTTGAAATAGCCGCCGCCTGCCAGTTTCTTGAATTTGACCAGCGCAAAATCCGGCTCGATCCCGGTGGTATCACAGTCCATCACCAGCCCGATCGTGCCGGTCGGCGCAAGGACCGATACCTGTGCGTTGCGAAAACCGTGTTTTTCGCCCAGGGTCAGCGCCTCATCCCACGCCGTTTTGGACATGGAAACAAGGGTTTGGTCGGGGCAATTCGCGTGATCCAGCGGCACCGGTTTGATCGAAAGCGAGTCGTACCCCTCGGTCTTGCCATAGGCTGCGGTGCGGTGGTTGCGGATGACGCGCAGCATATGGGCGCAGTTGCGCGCATAGCCCGGAAACGCCCCCAATTCGCCCGCCATCTCGGCCGAGGTGGCATAGGAAACGCCGGTCATCACCGCTGTCAGCGCACCGCAAAGGGCGCGGCCCTCGGCGCTGTCATAGCTAAGGCCCATGTTCATCAAGAGGCCGCCGATATTGGCATAGCCAAGGCCCAGCGTGCGGAAATCATAGGACCGCTGCGCGATTTCCTTGCTGGGGAACTGCGCCATCAGCACCGAGATTTCCAGCGTCACCGTCCACAGACGGGTGGCGTGGACATAGGCATCGGCGTCAAACTTGGTGTCCTTGTAGAAGGTCAGCAGGTTCATCGAGGCCAGGTTGCAGGCCGTATCGTCCAGGAACATATATTCCGAACAGGGGTTCGAGCCACGGATTTCCCCGTCTTCGGGGCAGGTATGCCAGGCGTTCACCGTGTCGTGGAACTGGATGCCGGGGTCGGCGCAGGCCCAGGCGGCATGACCGACCTGATCCCACAACTCGCGCGCCTTCAGTGTCTTGGCAACCTTGCCATCGGTGCGCCGGATCAACGCCCAATCGGCATCATCCCTGACCGCTTGCAAAAAGGCATCCGTCACCCGGACCGAGTTGTTCGAGTTTTGCCCCGACACGGTGATGTAGGCTTCGGAAT
This sequence comes from Phaeovulum sp., assembly GCF_047638075.1. Classification (NCBI taxonomy): domain Bacteria; kingdom Pseudomonadati; phylum Pseudomonadota; class Alphaproteobacteria; order Rhodobacterales; family Paracoccaceae; genus Phaeovulum; species Phaeovulum sp. Next base: position 13,038 of record NZ_JBLJBV010000091.1, on the reverse strand, counting down.
CCCAATCCGTGTCGTAGGTCGGAAATTCGATGCTGGTATAGCCTTGGCGCGCATATTGCAGGATACGGTTGGTGTAAGTATCGGGGATCATCGACTTTTTTGCAGAACGGATCGCCGTTTTCAGAGCTGCGTTCTTGGCCGGATCGACCGAATCCTCCGACGCGCCATCCCACTGGCGGATCGCGGAGAAAATCTCGTTCAGGCGCAACTCGTGCATCTTTGAGCCGGCAACAAGGCTGGCCACCTTCTGCTCTTCGATGACCTTCCAGTTGATGAACTGTTCGACATCGGGGTGATCCATATCGCAGATCACCATCTTGGCCGCGCGCCGCGTGGTGCCCCCTGATTTGATCGCACCGGCCGCCCGGTCACCAATTTTGAGAAAGCCCATCAACCCCGAGGATTTACCCCCGCCCGACAGTTTTTCCCCCTCGCCGCGCAGCGACGAAAAGTTGGTGCCGGTTCCCGAGCCGTATTTGAACAGGCGCGCCTCGCGGACCCAAAGGTCCATGATCCCGCCATCGCCCACCAGATCATCCCGTACCGACTGGATAAAGCAGGCATGCGGCTGCGGGTGTTCATAGGCGCTGTCTGATTTGGTCAGCTTGCCCGTGGTGAAATCCACATAGTAGTGACCCTGCGACGGGCCATCGATACCGTAGGCCCAATGCAGGCCCGTGTTGAACCACTGCGGGCTGTTCGGCGCGGCCATTTGATTGGCCAGCATATAGCGCATTTCATCGTAATAGGCGCGGGCGTCGGCCTCTTCGGTGAAATAGCCGCCTTTCCAGCCCCAATAGGTCCAGGCACCCGCCAGACGGTCGAACACCTGCTTGGCCGAGGTTTCGCCTACGAAACGCTCGTCTGCGGGCAGCGCACCCAAAGCCGCCTCATCGGGAACCGAGCGCCACAGAAATTCGGGCATGCCCTTTTCCTTGACCTTCTTCATCCGCGCCGGAACGCCCGCCTTGCGAAAATATTTCTGCGCCAGAACGTCGCTTGCGACCTGGCTCCAGCCGGCCGGAGTTTCGACGTTGTCGTTGTGAAAGACGATCGTGCCATCAGGGTTGCGAATCTCGGAGATGGTGGTCGTAAAGGCGATCTCGCCATAGGCGCCGGTGTCGGCCTTGGTAAATTTACGCTCGATCTTCATGGTCTTGTGCCCGTCCCTGTTTTCACGGCCGTCCGCCCCAAATCGGCCAAAACTCCACAGCCTTTGTGACTGGATCACAAAGCGCAGACCGCTTCTGCGGGCCTGACCTGTTCTGCGGTAGTTTCGACGTCGGCGCGCACTACTATATATGGTGGCTAAATTGCTGACTTACACAAGATGCCGCAGGGTTGCGGCCCGGTCAACAAAGTTTTTACACTTTTCATCGCCTTTTTAGGCTTGACGTGGGTAGCCCGCCAAAACCGGAATTAACCTTTTGATTCATCCACAAGCGTCGCGGCAAGGTGGCAGCAAACCCCAGATGCGGCTTTCCTCTTGAATCCGGCATGTTTGCGACCGAAAGCTGCCTATCTGGATTAAATCCATCCACAGCCCACAACATCTTGTGGATATACCGGGCGTTGCCAAATCAACACAGTGCCATAAAACGGCACCGATCCTGCAAGATCAAAAATTGGAAGGATGGTCGGGGCGATAGGATTCGAACCTACGGCCCTCTGGTCCCAAACCAGATGCGCTACCAGACTGCGCTACGCCCCGAACAACCCCTTCCTAACGGCCCTGCGCGGTCAAGGAAAGGGGTCACTCGCACGGATAGAGTGCAATTTTTGACTCAATTCGCGGATGCGCCAGTTCCGCCCCCGGCTTCAGGCCGATACGCGCCGCCAGACCGCCGTTTATTTCCAGAACCATCAATACCGCCGCCCCCGAGGGAATCGGCGTTTCATCAAAAGGCACCGCCCCGTCATGCACCCGCACCACGCGGCCCTGTTGGTCAATGAACACCATATCCAGCGGCAGCGGCGTGTTTTTCATCCAAAAGGCAACTTCTTGCGGCTGCTCATAGATGAACAGCATCCCCGCACCCGACGCCAGTTTTTGCCGCCCCATCAGGCCCTTGGCCCGTTTACCCGGATCATCCGCAATCTCGACCGAGAACCGCGCCTGACCGCCCTCAAAGCGAAATAGCGCCAGATCGTCACGGCATTGCGCCTGCGCGGCCTGCGCGCCAAACGCAATTGCAAACGCAGCAACAGCCAAAACCGCCCGCATCTTAGCGCGGGTCCCGCACGGCGGCCTCCCAGGAAATGACCTGCGCGGCCATCCGGCCCCGCTTGCCCTCGATTACCCGCAGGCAAACGGCCTCGCCGGGGCCAAGGTCGGCAAAGCCCGATCGGCGCAACACCTCTATATGGACAAAGACATCCTCGGGGCGGCCAAAGACATTGGCAAACCCGAATCCCTTGACCTTGTCGAACCATTTGACCCGCGCCGGTTCAAGCGGCAGCGCAGCGATTTCGGCAGGGTCATTGTCGCCCAGATCTTCGATGTGTGATTCGCGCTCGTTTTCGGGGGGTGTTATCGACAAAACGTCTACCGCTTGCGCGCCGCGCTGCGTCGTCTGAACCGTCACTTCTATCTGCGAATTATCGGCAACCGATCCCTGGCCATAGTTGCGCAGCACATTGGCATGCAACAAAATGTCCGGGCCACCATCAGAATCCAGAATGAACCCGAACCCCTTGGCGGGATCAAACCATTTAACACGCCCCACAATTGTGCGGAGCTCTGATTGTTCGCCCGTCATGTTACTCGCTTTCCGTCACACAGCCACATTTCGCGCCACTCTCACATAGCTGCGCCAGGATTCAAGCCAAAAAAGTAAGGTATTCCATACCGTATCGTTCACAACGAAAAAAGTCAGGGATTCAGACGCTCTATATCCCAGCCTTCTTGCAATGTTGCACGGCGCCAGCGAAACCTGTCATGCAGGCGAAATGCACCGTCCGCCCAGAATTCAATCTCAAGCGGCTCCAGCCTGATCCCGCCCCAAAAGGACGGGCGTTTTGGGTTGGGGCCTTGGGCGGCTGTTACCTTGGCGACTTCGGCCACCAGCGCCATGCGTGATGACAGCGGTTGGCTTTGCTGCGAGGCCCACGCCCCAAGGCGGCTTTTCAGGCTACGCGAGGCATAATAGGCATCCGCCTGCGGTCCCTCTTCGCGCGATGTCAGCCCCCGCACCCGGATCTGCCGGCGCAGACTTTTCCAGTGCATCACAAAGGCGGCCTTGCCTGCTTGCGCGATCTCGACCCCTTTGGCGGAACCGTAGTTGGTATAAAAGACAAAAGCTGCCGGCTCGATCTCTTTCAACAGAACCATGCGCGCATTGGGCAGCCCATTGGCATCAACGGTCGCGAGGGCGATCGCATTCGGGTCGTTGGGTTCTTCGTGCTCGGCCTTTGCCAGCCAGGCCCGCGCTATGGCAAAGGGGTCTTCGCCTGCGAATATTCCGGTTCTGTCGTTCATGGTCTTCCTGTTCAATGGTCGGGTACGCCCAAAAATCTGCCAGCCTTCGGCATCCTCAGTGCTGGCCTTGATGCGAACATAGGTTTCGCCTAAAGCTTGCGTCTAAATCAGAGAACGCGGGGAACGTTTATGTCAAGCGAAGTGATAGCGGGCAACGGGCTGTCTAACAACCTGCTGGTGGGCAAGCGTGGGCTGATCATGGGTTTGGCCAATGACAAATCCATCGCCTGGGGCATCGCCAAGGCCTGCGCCGATGCGGGGGCGGAACTCGCGTTTTCGTATCAGGGCGAGGCGCTGAAAAAGCGGGTGGGCCCTCTGGCCGCGTCTATCGGCATGACCGAGATGGTCGAATGTGACGTATCGGACGAAGGCTCGCTAGATGCGCTTTTTGCCCATCTGGAAAAGGTCTGGGGCACACTGGATTTTGTGGTTCATGCCATCGGCTTTTCCGACAAGAACGAATTGCGCGGCCGCTATGTGGACACCTCGGCCGAAAATTTCCGCATGACGATGGATATTTCTGTCTACAGCTTTACCGCCGTTTGCAAACGCGCCAGCGCGATGATGCCCGATGGTGGCAGCCTCTTGACGCTGACCTATTACGGTGCGGAACAGGTTATGCCGCATTACAACGTGATGGGTGTGGCAAAAGCGGCGCTGGAAGCAAGCGTGAAATATATCGCGGAAGATCTGGGCAAGGTCGGCATCCGCTGCAACGCGATCTCGGCAGGGCCGATCAAGACGCTGGCCGCCAGCGGCATTGGCGATTTCCGCTACATCATGAAATGGAATGAACTGAACAGCCCCCTGCGCCGCAATGTCACCCAGGAAGAAGTCGGCAAAGCCGCACTTTATCTGCTGTCGGACCTTGGGTCCGGCACAACGGGCGAAAACCTGCATGTCGATGCGGGCTATCATGTGGTCGGGATGAAGGCCGTGGATGCGCCCGATATTGCCACCGTGACCGCCCCCCCCTCTGCCAACAACAAGGAGTAAGCGATGACCGACCGGCTGCCGCACGAAAAGGGCTTTCACGTCTCTTGGGACCAGTTGCACCGCGATGCGCGGGCGCTGGCCTGGCGGCTGGACGGCAAGGGGCCGGCTGACGGCGGCTGGCGCGCGGTGGTGGGCATCACCCGCGGCGGGTTGGTTCCGGCGATGATCGTGTCGCGCGAACTCGATATCCGCGTGGTCGATACGATCAGCGTGAAAAGCTATAGCCATCAGGACCAGCGCGAGGCAACCGTGACAAAGGCGCCGCAAGCCGATCTGATGGGCGATGGCACCGGCATCTTGATCGTCGATGATCTGGTCGATACCGGCAAGACGCTGGAACTGGTCCGAAGCCTTTACCCAAAGGCGCATTTTGCCACCGTCTATGCAAAACCCAAGGGCAAGCCCCTGGTGCAGACCTATGTCACCGAGGTCAGTCAGGACACCTGGATTTTCTTTCCCTGGGATATGGCGCTGCAATATGTCCAGCCTTACCGCGGCATTGACTGAAATACGCCGCAGCGGCATATTTTTTACAACGGCTTTCCCCATTCCGGGCGCCCTCGCACCTGAATGAAGCTGCACAAAAGAGGCCCGGAATGCGTATAGCCCCGCTCAATCCCGCCATAGCCGGGACATCTGTCCCCCCGGTGATGGAGGCGCGGCGCTGGCTGGGTGGCGTTACCTTTCCGCCAGATCGGCCCTTGATCAACGTCAGTCAGGCGGCCCCCCTGGACCCACCCCCCGAAGGGCTGCGCCGCGCGATTGCCGAGGCGGCGCTGAACGACCCGGCGGCGCATCTCTATGGCCCGGTGCTGGGGATGGCGGCATTGCGCGCCGAGGTGGCGGCGCAATGGTCGCGGGCCTATGGCGGCCAGATTGCCGAAAATCAGGTGGCCATAACCCAAGGCTGCAATCAGGCATTTTGCGCGGTAATGGTCACTTTGGCCGGGGCGGGGGATGAGGTTATCATTCCAACCCCTTGGTATTTCAACCATAAAATGTGGCTTGATATGCAAGGGGTCAAGGCGGTTTCGTTGCCAACAGGCGCCGGGCTGATCCCGGATCCGCAGGCGGCCGCGGCGCTGATCGGCCCGCGTACCAAGGCGATTGTGCTGGTCAGCCCCAACAACCCCGGCGGCGCGGAATACCCCGCCGAGACAATCCGCGCGTTTCGCGATCTGGCCCGCGCGCGCGGGCTTGTGCTGGTCATTGATGAGACCTACCGCGACTTTGACGCCCGCACCGGCGCGCCGCACACCCTGTTCACCGATCCTGACTGGGCGGGGGGTGGCACTGATCCGGGGTTCGTGCATCTTTATTCCTTTTCCAAGGCCTACCGCCTGACCGGGCACCGCGTGGGCGCGATCGTTGCCAGCACTGCCCGGCTGGCCGAGGTTGAAAAGTTTCTGGATACCGTCGCCATTTGCCCCGGTCAGCTGGGCCAGATCGGCGCGCTTTGGGGGATGCGCAATCTGTCTGCGTGGGTCGCGGCGGAACGGATCGAGATCTTGGCGCGCCGCGCGGCAATATCCGCCGGTCTGGTCACCCTGCCCGGTTGGAAAACCCTGGGCTGCGGCGCCTATTTCGCCTATGTCGAACACCCAAGCCCCCTGCCCGCGCCGCAGTTCGCGCAAAATCTGGTGCGCGAGGCGGGCGTTTTGCTGCTGCCCGGTACCATGTTCATGCCCGTAACCGACCCCGCCGGACAGCGCCAGTTACGCATTGCTTTTGCCAATATTGATACCGCAGGCATCGCCCTCTTGATGGGCCGCCTGCGCGCACTGACGTTCTGAGCCTTGCGGGTGCCCCGCTAACCGCCTAGAACCCCCAAAACAACGCCTTTCGGGAGGGGGAAAACCCATGTCCAGCAGCCTTCGAAGCCAAGGTAAGAATACCATCGTCTGGATCTTGATGGGATTGTTGATCCTGGGGCTTGGTGGCTTTGGCGTCTCCAACTTCTCGGGGTCGGTGCGCAGCATCGGCAGCGTGGGCGAAACCGAGATTGACGTGAATGATTATGCCCGCGCGCTGCGGTCTGAGCTGAACGCAGCCTCCGCACAGTTGGGCCAGCGCATCGGCATGACCGAGGCGCGCACCTTCGGGATTGACCAGACCGTGCAGGCCCGGTTGTTTGCCGCCGCGGCCCTCGATGAACAGGCCCGCAAGATGGGCATTTCGGTGGGCGACGGCGAAGTGCGCCATCAGATCCTGGAGACCAAGGCCTTTGCCGGACTTGACGGTAAGTTCGACCGCGAAACCTACAAACTCGCCCTGCGCCAACAGGGCCTGACAGAGGCCGAATACGAGGCAAAGCTGCGCGCCGAATCTGCCCGAATGATCGTGCAGGGCGCCATCGCGGGCGGTGTTCCGGCGCCGGCGCCCATGGTCAACCGCTTTACCGCCTACCTGACGGAAACCCGGGCGATCAGCTACGCCGAAATCACCACCACCGATCTGACTGCCCCCCTGCCAACCCCCGATGACGCCGCGCTGCGCGCCTTTCACACCGACCATGCTGACGAATTCACCCGCCCAGAGACGCGTGAAATTTCCTATGCGTGGCTGTCACCCGAAATGCTGCTGGACAAGGTGCAACTGGACGAGGACGCCCTGCATGCCGCCTACGAGGCGCGCCTGTCGGAATTTGTGACCCCCGAGCGGCGACTGGTGGAGGAACTGGTCTATCCAACCACCGAAGAGGCCGCAGCGGCAAAGGCGCGCCTTGACGCAGGCGAGGCCAGCTTTGCCGATCTGGCCGCCGAACGCGGCCTGACTCTGGCCGATATCGACAAGGGCGAAGCCACCAAAGCGTCGCTGGGCGCCGCCGGCGAGGCGGTGTTTGCGCTGGAAGAACCCGGCGTCGTTGGCCCGGTGGACAGCGACCTTGGCCCCGCACTTTACGCGATGAACGCCATTCTTGAGGCGCAGGAAGTCACCTTCGAGGACGCCCGCGAAGAGTTGTCATCCGAAGCGGCCCTTGATCAGGCGCGCCGGATGATCGTTGACCAGTCGACCGGATTTGACGACCTGCTCGCAGGCGGTGCCACGCTGGAAGACATGGCAAAGGAAACCCCGATGGAACTGGGTCATATCGCCTTTACCGCCAATAGCCAGGACGGAATCGCCGCCTATGAGGCGTTCCGCGCCGCCGCCGCCACCGTCACCCAGGATGATTTCCCGACCCTGGCCAGCCTGGATGATGGCGGCGTATTCGCGCTGCGTCTGGATGCCATCAAGGCCCCCGAACTGATCCCTTATGACGAGGTCAAGGACCGCGTTGCAGACGCTTGGAAAACGGCTCAAACCCATCAAATGCTGCTCGCAAAGGCCGCGGAAATGGTCGCCCGTATCAACGACGGTGCAACCTTGTCCTCCCAGGGCTTGCTGACCACCGCGGTTGGCAAACTTCCGCGCGGTGGTTTTATCGAGGACGCCCCAAGCGATCTGTCGCAGGTTGCCTTCACCCTTGAGCCGGGCAAGGCGGCCGTCGTCGATGCCGACGATCAGGTCATGGTGGTGTCGCTGGATGCGATCCACCCCGCCAACCCGATCGAGCCTGACGTTCTGGCCGTGCATGATGCGGTTGAGCGGCAACTGTCGCAGTCGATCTCACAGGACCTTTATGAACTTTACGCCCGCGCCGCCGAGATCGAGGCGGGCGTGACCCTCAACACCGCCGCAATCAACGCTGTTCAGGCGCAGCTACAATGACCGGAGGCCGCCCGTGGTAGCCCTTTCCCCCTCATTCGAGGTGTTCGAGGCCGGCTGGGCCGAGGGCAAGAACCAATTGGTCTATGCCCGGCTGGCGGCCGATCTCGATACGCCCGTATCGCTGATGCTGAAACTGGCCGATGCCGCCAAAAACTCGTTCATGCTGGAAAGCGTGACCGGCGGCGAGGTGCGGGGCCGCTATTCGGTTGTGGGCATGAAACCCGATGTGATCTGGCAGTGCCGGGGCACGGCGGCACAGATCAATCGTCAGGCCCGTTTTGACGATGCCTTCACCGCCCTGCCCGGCCACCCGTTTGACAGCCTGCGCGCGCTGATCGCTGAAAGCCGGATTGAGCTGCCCGATGGGCTGCCGGCAATCTCGGCGGGGCTCTTTGGCTACCTCGGGTATGACATGATCCGGCTGGTCGAACACCTGCCCGACGTCAACCCCGACCCGCTGGGGGTGCCCGATGCGATGCTGATGCGCCCCTCGGTGGTCGCGGTTCTGGATGGTGTGAAGGGCGAGGTCACGCTTTGCGCCCCCGCCTGGGCCAGCAACGGGCTGTCGGCGCGCGCCGCCTATGCACAGGCGGCTGAACGCGTGATGGACGCGCTGCGTGATCTTGACCGCCAACCCACCGCCGCCGCCCGCGATCTGGGCGAAGCCGCACCCGTCGGCCCGATGGTGTCGAACTTCACCCACGAAGGCTACAAGGCCGCCGTCGAAAAAGCCAAGGATTATATCCGCGCAGGCGACATCTTTCAGGTCGTCCCCAGTCAACGCTGGACCCAGGATTTCCCGCTGCCGCCCTTTGCGCTTTATCGTAGCCTGCGCCGCACGAACCCCTCGCCCTTCCTGTTCTTTCTCAACTTCGGCGGCTTTCAGATTGTCGGCGCCAGTCCTGAAATTCTCGTGCGGCTACGCGATAACGAAGTGACCATCCGCCCGATCGCCGGCACCCGCATACGCGGCGCCACCCCGGCCGAGGACCGCGCGCTCGAAGCCGATCTTCTGTCCGACAAGAAAGAGCTGGCCGAACACCTGATGCTATTGGATCTGGGCCGTAACGATGTGGGTCGGGTTGCCAAAATCGGCACCGTCCGCCCGACCGAAAAATTCATCATCGAACGCTATTCCCACGTCATGCACATCGTCTCGAACGTGGTGGGTGAACTCGCCCAAGGCGAGGATGCAATCTCTGCACTTCTCGCAGGCCTGCCCGCAGGCACGGTTTCAGGCGCCCCCAAGGTCCGCGCCATGCAGATCATAGACGAGCTGGAACCCGAAAAACGGGGCATCTACGGCGGCGGCGTCGGCTATTTTGCCGCCAATGGCGAAATGGATATGTGCATCGCCCTGCGCACCGCCGTCGTGAAAGATGAAAAACTCTACATCCAGGCCGGCGGCGGCGTGGTCTATGACAGCGACCCCGAATCCGAGTTTCAGGAAACCGTCAACAAATCTCGCGCCCTACGCAAGGCGGCAGAGGATGCGGGCCTGTTCACTGCGCGCCGCAACGGCTGACCGCCCCGCCCCGCCTACCGCTGAAAGCCTCGGCTTTTTTTTGGCCTAAATACTCCGGGGGCCCGGGGGCAGCGCCCCCGGCCACTCAAACGACATCCTATTCGGCGCGTAAAGCTACCGCCGAAACCGGTGCCAGCACCACGCCCTCGGCGTTTTCAGCCTGCCAGCTCAGCAGGCCCGCAACCGACTCGGGCCAACCATGCAGCATCACTACCACCGATTGCCCGCGCGCCGCCTCGAACCGCGCGCGGTCCAGACGGTGTTTGATCGCCGGGGCCATTTCCCGCCCGGCGTCCAGCACCCGCCAGACCTTTGCCCGCGGCAAACCGGCCTTTTGCGCCTGTTGCCAGCCGGGGTTCAATCCGCCGCTCTGCGCCAACAACCCCAACCCTTCGCGCTTCAATATCCCTACCAGTTGCTCGGCAAACATCCGGCTTTGCTGAAACAGCCCGCTTTCAGGCTCGACCACCGCCACCGCTTCGGGGATTTCAGCGCGCCACGCCTCGACAGAAACTTCCACATCCTGCGGCGCCGCGCCGTTTGGCATATCCGTGGCCAGGATCGCCACCTCAAACCCCGCGGCACGAAAATCAGCCGCAGCCAAGGCGGCATCCGGCCGCATCGGATCCAACGCAATGGTCACCGGAAAACTGATGGCTTTCAACGTATTGCGGTCCAATCCCCCCGCTGCGGTGCCTGGATCGATTAGAACAATCGCCAATAGCGGCGCATCGATAGCCGCGGAAAAGGGTTGCGCGAACGCCTCGATCGCCGCGGCCGGGGCGACGGGTGCCGTCATGGGAACAGCGGTTGGGCTGTCAAGGTTGGGCAGGCGATTGACCCTGACCCCCGGCGCATTGACAAAGCCCGGCCGGGCGCCAGCGGCCCCAAAGGGGCGCGCAGGCTCTTGGGTTGAAAATACGGGCGGCAAGTCAGGATCTACCGCCCCTGCTGCTGGCGGTGCATCCGCATCGGATTCGGCGGCCCCCGGCCCGGTGATATCAACCTCGAAGGCGTCGCCATCGGGTCGATCGGTTGTTGCCGTCTCCATTTCAGGTGCCTCAATTTCGGGCATGTCGGGGATGCTTAGCCCGGCTTTCGGGGGGGCAGCATCGGGGATGATCCGGTCCGGCGCGGGCATTTGCCCCTCGGCCGGAACGGGGGCTGGCAGGTCGCCGTCGCCCAATTCGGGCGACATCATCCCCAAAGGTGGCAGGCTCGGGGCCAATGCGGCTGTCGCATTGCTGGCGCCGGGTTCAGCCCGCGCCGGCATGCCGCCGGGCTCTGTGCCGCCTTCTGCCGCCTCAACCGGGGCCAGCACTGGCGTATCGACCTCGCCGGGGGGCGGAACGGGCACGGGCGCTTCGGCACCGGGCAGATCGGGCACTGTGGCGGGCACCGAATTGGGCATCAGTGGCAAGACCGGCCCGGGGGCCACGGGTTGCGGCCGTGCGGGGGGGGCGGTGTCGGCCAAGGCGGGCGCAGGCTCGGTATCAGAGGCCGGCGCGTCTGGCGCTATGGTGGTCTGTGGCGCGGCCTCGTCCGCCGCCGGGCGCGCGGGGGCGGCATCATCTGCGGCACGGGCAAACTCTGACCCGGCGGGCACCTCTATGATACCGGGTGTCACGCCCGGCGTGGGGGTGGGCGTGGGGGTGGTTTTTGCAACCGGCCCCGCCACCGGCGTCATATCGGGTAACACCTCTGGTGTCGGGTCGGGTTGCGGCAGGGGCGCGGGTATGTCTTGCGGCAGGACCTGCGGCAAAACGGTCTGCGGCGGCACCGGCGGCACTGTCATCAGCGACACCAACGCCAACACAAAGGCCGAGATCAGCCCCCCAACCCCCAACCCCGAGATTATGCCCCGCCCCATACACGCCCCCAAATCTGCTCTGCCCGTACCGATGGCCGGGTAAATACTGCCCTTCGCCCTTGACCCCGGCGCGCGGCTCTGCCCATCTATAGCCCGACGAAAAGCCCGGTTCACCCCCTGAATCCGGCAGATCACGGGAAATGCGGACAGATGCTTCTGCTGATAGATAATTACGACAGTTTCACCTATAATCTGGTGCATTATTTTGGCGAACTGGGGGCCGAAGTCGTGGTTCGGCGCAATGACTCGCTGAATGTGCAAGAGGCTATGGGTTTGGGCGCGCAGGCAATTGTGCTGTCTCCGGGCCCCTGCGCTCCAGCACAGGCGGGTATCTGCCTGCCGTTGACGCTGGCCGCCGCCGAGGCAAGTCTGCCGCTACTGGGGGTTTGCTTGGGCCATCAGGCCATTGGCGAGGCTTTTGGCGGGCGCATCATCCGCGCGCCGGAAATCGTTCACGGCAAGATGGGTCAGATCAACCATCAGGGTAAAGGCGTTTTTGCGGGCCTGCCCAGCCCGTTTCTGGCCACCCGCTATCACAGCCTGATCGTCGAGCGTGAAACCCTGCCCGACTGTCTGGAAGTAACCGCAGATCTGGCCGATGGCACAATCATGGGCCTGCGTCACCGCGACCGGCCCATCGAAGGGGTGCAGTTCCACCCCGAATCGATTGCCTCGGAACATGGGCATCAGCTTATCCGCAACTTCCTGACGCTGGCCGGGATCACCGCAAAGGCCCCCGCATGAGCGATATCCGCCCCCTGATCGGCATCGCCGCAGAACGCCCGCTGACCACCCCCGAGGCCGAAGCCGCCTTTGACGCCCTGTTTGAGGGTGCGGCAACCCCCAGCCAGATGGGCGGGCTGTTGATGGCGCTGCGGGTACGCGGCGAAACCGTGGATGAAATTGCCGCAGCCGCCCGCGTTATGCGCGCCAAATGTCACGCCGTGCGCGCACCCGAAGGCGCGATGGACATTGTCGGCACCGGTGGTGACGGCAAAGGCACGCTGAACATCTCGACCGCGACCGCCTTTGTGGTTGCGGGGGCGGGTGTGGTCGTGGCCAAACACGGCAACCGGAATCTGTCCTCGAAATCGGGCGCGGCGGATGCGCTGACCGCGCTGGGGCTGAACGTGATGCAGGGCGTTGACGTGGCCGAACGCGCGTTACGCGACGCGGGGATCGCCTTCATGATGGCGCCGATGCACCACCCCGCGATCCGCCATGTGATGCCGACGCGGGCTGAGTTGGGCACCCGCACCCTCTTTAACCTGCTGGGCCCGCTGACCAACCCCGCTGGCGTCAAGCGTCAGTTGACCGGCACCTTTTCGCGCGCCTGGATCCGCCCGATGGCTGAGGTGCTGGCCGCGCTTGGGTCTGACCGGGCGTGGCTGGTGCATGGGGCCGATGGCACCGATGAAATCTCGATTGCCGGGGTGACCTGGGTGGCGGCGCTTGAAA
>NZ_JBLJBV010000090.1:0-12021 GCF_047638075.1 Phaeovulum sp. | reverse complement strand
GCACTCGCAACAGCCGCATGACCCCGTCGCCGACCTTTGGCCCAGGCAAAGCCGCGCCGACCGAAAGCGCCGACAACTGGTAGCGCGGCGGATACGGATGGGAATGCAAATTCATGGCATGTGGACCCCCCCGTGGGCCCTTGCGCTGGTTTGCTTTGGCGCCCTCGACGATGCCTGAACGACCCTTATCCCAAGCCCTTCCGATAGCCGTCGGCATCAGTATCCTTCCGCGCCAGAGGGTGTCTTTGGCCTTTTTATGTGCTTTGGTGCGGGCTTGGCGATGGGGCGGGGGCTGGAAGATTGGATTAACGGCCTGGGCGTTCCTGATTTGGTTGGATTTTCTGCGTTGCGGCAAAAGAGGGCTTGCTGAAAGTGCCGCGGATGTGGACTTTGGCGAAAGATAATTACGAGGAGAGAATCATGGACCCGCGTCAGGACGACCGTGCACGGCCCTATCGGTCGGTGCTTTATATCCCCGGATCAAAAGAACGCGCGCTGGAAAAGGCGCAAGGGCTGGCGTGCGATGCGATCATTTTTGATCTGGAGGATGCAGTCGCGGTTGAGGAAAAACCGGCGGCGCGGGTGCTTTTGGCGCAGGTTTTGAAGCAGAGAGACTACGGGCGGCGGGCACGGATTGTGCGGATCAACGGGTTTGATACCGAATGGGGGCGCGAGGATGTGGCGGCCTTTGTGGGCGCAGACATCGAGGCGATCCTGATCCCCAAGGTGTCTTCGGCGGCGGATCTGGATGTGGTGGCGCAGGCTATTCCCGATGTGCCGTTGTGGGCGATGATGGAAACCGCGTTGGGAATGTTGAACGCCGCCGAGATTGCCGCGCATCCGCGGCTGGCGGGGATGGTGATGGGCACCAACGATCTGGCCAAGGAACTGGGCAGCCGTTACCGCGCCGACCGTTTGGCGATGCAGGCCGGGCTGGGGCTGTGCCTTCTGGCGGCGCGGGCGCATGGCAGGATCATTGTCGATGGCGTTTATAACGCGTTCAGGGATGACGACGGGTTGCGGGCCGAATGCGATCAGGGCCGCGACATGGGTTTTGACGGCAAGACGCTGATCCATCCCGCGCAATTGGCCATTGCCAATACCGCCTTTGCCCCCTCAGAGACCGAGATCGACCTTGCCCGGCGGCAGATTGCTGCGTTTGAGGCGGCGCAGATGCAGGGGCAGGGCGTGGCGGTTGTGGATGGCAAGATTGTTGAAAACCTGCATATTGTAACCGCGCGGCAGATGCTTTCAAAGGCCGAGGCGATTGCCGCGCTGATCGCAGATTGAAAGGTATCCCCATGACCCTGTTGAGTATCGGCATTCTGCTTTGGGTGCTTCCGCATCTATTCAAACGGCTTATGCCGCGGCAGCGCCGGAAAATGGAGCCGCAGGGGCGGGCCATGGTGGCGGGGTTGGTGGCACTGTCGATCCTGCTGATGATCATTGGCTATCGGATGGCGGCGGTGGTGCCGCTTTATGCGCCGTTGCCGGGGATGGGGCATGCCAACAACACGTTGATGCTGGTGTCGGTCTATCTGTTCGGGGTGGGCGGCGCGCGCAGCCTGCTGATCGACCGGATCCGGCACCCGATGCTCTGGGGGGTGGTGCTTTGGTCGGTGGCGCATTTGCTGGTGAATGGCGATCTGGCCTCGGTGGTGCTGTTTGGCGCGATGGGGATCTGGGCGGTGCTGGAGATGGTGTTGATCAACCGTGCGGGTCCGTGGAAGCGGCCGAAACCGGGCACGATTGGCGGCGATGTGCGCAACCTGTTTGGCACGGCGCTGGTCTTTGGGTTGATCGTGCTGGTCCACACCTGGCTGGGCTATGATCCGTTCCTGGGGACTTATCCATGAAACTATATCGGCTGCTGACCGAGCAGGACACCTCGGCGTTTTGTCACAAGATCTCGGCCGCGCTGGCGAAGGGCTGGGTTTTATATGGCGACCCGTCCTATGCCTATGACGCGGGGGCCGGGGTGATGCGCTGTGCGCAAGCGGTGACCAAGGAGGTGGCGGGCGACTACCGCCCGGACCTGAAACTGGGAGAGCAGTGATGAAGACCAATCCGGGCCGCTTTTTTGAGGATTATCGGCTGGGCGAGATGATCGTCCATGCTGTGCCGCGCACCGTTTCTGGGGGGGAAAGGGCGCTTTACCATGCGCTTTATCCGGCGCGGGGGGCGCTTTATTCCTCGGACGAGTTTGCGCGTGGGATGGGGCTGGCGGGGGCGCCGGTTGATGATTTGGTGGCGTTCCATGTGGTCTTTGGCAAGACGGTGCCCGATATCAGCCTGAATGCGGTGGCCAACCTTGGCTATGCCGAAGGGCGCTGGCGTCAGCCGGTTTACCCCGGCGATACGTTGCGCAGCCAGTCGACGGTGATCGGGTTGAAGGAAAACTCGAACGGGAAATCGGGCGTGGTCTGGGTGCGGACCGAAGGGCTGAACCAGCGCGGCGAGGTGGTGTTGGACTATGTGCGCTGGGTGATGGTGCGCAAGAACCGGCTGGATGTGCCCGCGCCTGACCCTGTGGTGCCGCCGCTGGCCAAGGCGGTCGCCCCCGAGGCGCTGGCAATCCCCGAAGGGCTGGATTTCAGCGGTTATGACTTTGCGCTTGCCGGAGAGCCGCACCGCTGGGGCGATTACGCCTTGGGCGAACAGATCGACCATGTAGACGGCGTGACGATCGAAGAGGCCGAGCATATGCTGGCCACGCGGCTGTGGCAAAACACGGCCAAGGTGCATTTCGACGCGACCTTCCGCGATAATGGCAAGCGGCTGATCTACGGCGGCCATATCATCAGCCTGGCCCGCGCGCTAAGCTTTAACGGCCTGGCCAATGCGCAGATGATTGTCGCGCTGAACGGCGGGGCGCATGCCAACCCCTGTTTCGCCGGCGATACGGTGAAGGCCTGGTCCGAGGTGCTGGACCGTGCCGAAACCAACGCCCCCGGTGTGGGCGCAATCCGGTTGCGCACGGTGGCGGTAAAGCAGGGCGCGGCGCCCTTCGCACTGCGCGGCGAGGATGGCAAATACGTCCCCGAGGTGCTGCTGGATCTGGATTATTGGGCGCTGATGCCGGTTTGACGCAGCCGAGTCGTTTTAACGCCAGAATGTGATCACAGGGTGAAAAAACGTGATCACAAAACGATAATTCTGCACTTTTGCGATGGAAAAAGCGCAAAATGATGCGGTGGACTAGGTGACTTGGCTAAAAAATGGGCTATTGGTAAGACTGAATTCCGGCCAGCACCCCGCGGCACGCCCGCACGGTGCGCAGCGACAGAGGGAAGTGACATGGCTGAAGCGAAACGGGTGGTTCGCCCCCTTTCCCCACATTTGCAGATCTACCGTCCGCAAATGACCTCGATATCTTCAATTTTGACACGTATCACCGGCAACGGGTTGATCGTCGGCGTTTTGTTGGCGGTCTGGTGGCTGCTGGCTGCGGCTGTCGGGCCTGAGTATTTTGCCACGGCAAATGCGGTGGCAACCTCTTGGTTCGGGGATCTGGTATTTACGCTGTCGCTATTGGCGGTTTGGTACCACTACCTGGCGGGGCTGCGGCACCTTTATTGGGATTCAATCCACGGGATGGATATTGAAACCGCTGAAAAGCTGGGCTGGGTCTGTGTCATCGGGTCGGTCGTGCTGACGCTTATCACCCTCGTTCTGGTCTGAGGAGGCAACCATGCATTATATCACTGACCGCAAACGCGCCGAAGGCAACGGGGCCTCGGGAACCGGAACCGAACATCATTGGCATATGCAGGTGTCATCCGTGGCGCTAGCATTTTTGGTGCCAACTTTCATCTATATCTTTGGCAATGCGCTGGGGCAGGGGCATGAGGCGGTTCTGGCCGTCTTTGCGCGCCCGTTCACCGCAATCCTCACGGCGCTGGTGATCACGGTGTCGATGATTCATTTTGCCAAGGGCGCCACGATGATGATCGAGGATTACACCAAGGGTCTGACCCGCAAGGTCGCCGTTATCGCGACGGTGTCGCTATCTTACGCGATCATCGCCACCGGCCTTTTCGCTTTGGCCAAAATCGCGCTTTGAAGGAACTGACAGATGGCTGTATACGATTACGAGACGCATGATTATGACGTCGTGGTGGTGGGCGCCGGTGGCGCCGGTCTGCGCGCGACACTGGGCATGGCTGAACAGGGGCTGCGCACCGCGTGCGTGACCAAGGTGTTCCCGACCCGCAGCCATACGGTGGCGGCGCAGGGCGGCATTGCAGCCAGCCTGGGCAATATGGGCCCGGACCATTGGCAGTGGCATATGTTTGACACCGTCAAGGGCGGTGACTGGCTGGGTGATACCGACGCAATGGAGTACCTCACCCGTGAGGCGCCCAAAGCGGTTTATGAGCTGGAGCATTATGGTGTGCCCTTCTCGCGGACCGAAAGCGGCGAGATTTACCAGCGCCCGTTTGGCGGCATGACCACCGAATTCGGTGACGGTCCGCCGGTGCAGCGCACCTGCGCCGCTGCCGACCGCACGGGGCACGCGATCTTGCACACGCTTTATGGGCAATCGCTTAAGCACAACGCGGAATTTTACATCGAATACTTCGCTATTGATCTGGTGATGTCCGAGGATGGGCGTTGCCAGGGCGTCGTCTGCTGGAAGCTTGATGACGGCACGATGCATGTGTTCAACGCCAAGATGGTGGTCCTGGCCACGGGGGGCTACGGGCGCACATATTTCAGCGCAACCTCTGCCCATACCTGCACCGGTGACGGCGGTGGTATGATTGCGCGGGCCGGTTTGCCGCTGCAAGACATGGAGTTTGTGCAGTTTCACCCGACGGGGATTTACGGCGCAGGTTGCCTGATCACCGAAGGCGCGCGCGGTGAAGGCGGCTATCTGACCAACAGCGAAGGCGAACGCTTCATGGAGCGTTACGCACCGAACTACAAAGACCTCGCACCGCGCGATTATGTGTCTCGATCCATGACGATGGAAATTCGCGAAGGGCGTGGGGTGGGGCCAGATGGCGACCACATCTTCCTCAACCTGTCGCATCTGCCCGCCGAGGCGCTGCACGAGCGCCTGCCCGGAATTTCCGAAAGCGCCAGGATCTTTGCCGGCGTCGACGTAACAAAACAGCCGATTCCGGTGATTCCGACAGCGCACTACAACATGGGTGGCATCCCGACCAATTACCACGGCGAGGTGCTGAACCCGACCGCCGAAGACCCGAACGCGGTGGTGCCGGGGTTGATGGCGGTGGGCGAGGCGGGCTGTGCAAGCGTGCATGGCGCGAACCGTCTAGGCTCCAACAGCCTGATCGACCTTGTGGTATTCGGCCGCGCTGCTGCGATCCGCGCGGGGAAGGTGATCGACCACGAAAGCCGTAACGGCCCGATGAACCAAGCCTCGATCGACAAGGCGTTTGCGCGGTTCGACGGGATCAGAAATGCCAATGGCAGCACCCCCACCGCCGAGCTGCGGTTGGAGATGCAAAAGACCATGCAGGCAGATGCGGCGGTGTTCCGGACCGCAAAGACGCTGGCGGAAGGCGTTGAGAAGATGACGGCAATTGCCGGCAAACTGGCCGATCTCAAGGTCACGGACCGCAGCCTCATCTGGAACACCGACCTGATGGAGACGCTGGAATTGACCAACCTGATGCCCAATGCGCTGGCAACGATCGTTGGCGCCGAGGCGCGCCACGAAAGCCGCGGCGCCCACGCGCATGAGGATTTTCCCCAGCGTGATGACGAAAACTGGCGGGTCCATACAATCAGCCGGGTGAACGGCAACAAGGTCGAGCTGTCCTATCGCCCAGTAGTTGTTGCCCCGCTGACAACCGAGGCGGAAGGCGGCATCAACCCGGCCAAGATTGCGCCGAAAGCGCGGACCTTCTGATGGCCAGTTGCCGCATCCTTGCGGGTGCGCCTGCGCTGGCCCTTTTGGCGGCCTGCGGCCCGATCCCTCTGGACCGGGCCGAGGACCAGTGCCTACGCCAGGCCGAACTGGCCGAACGGCCGCGCGGCGAGGTTGGCGTGGGAATAAATTCCAGCGGGCGCGCTGCCGGGGATCTCAGGCTTGAGGTCACATCGGACTATCTTATGGGACGCGATCCTTCCGAGGTCTACGCATCCTGCGTTTATCAAAAATCCGGCCAGCTTCCATCGCGGCCGCTCTATTCCCGAACAGATTGGAAGGGATAATCATGGTTCAGTTCACGCTTCCCAAAAACTCGAAAATCCGCGTCGGCAAGACATGGCCGAAGCCCGAGGGCAAGAACGTCCGCAAATTTCAGATTTATCGCTGGAACCCGGACACAGGTGAAAACCCGCGGGTGGACACCTATTTCATTGATATGGACAAATGCGGCCCGATGGTTCTGGACGCGCTGATCAAGATCAAGAATGAAATCGACCCAACGCTGACCTTCCGCCGGTCCTGCCGTGAAGGGATTTGTGGCTCCTGCGCGATGAACATCGACGGGATCAACACCTTGGCCTGCATTTACGGGCTGGATGAGGTCAAGGGCGATGTGAAGATCTATCCCTTGCCGCACATGCCGGTGGTCAAGGACCTGATCCCCGATCTTACCCATTTTTACTCCCAGCACGCCAGCATCATGCCTTGGCTGGAAACCAAAACCAACCGCCCGGCCAAGGAATGGAAGCAGTCCATTGATGACCGCAAGAAACTGGACGGGCTTTATGAATGTGTCATGTGCGCCTGTTGCTCGACCGCCTGCCCAAGCTACTGGTGGAACTCGGATCGCTACCTAGGGCCGGCCGCGCTGCTGCACGCCTATCGCTGGATCATTGACAGCCGTGATGAGGCCACAGGCGAACGCCTGGATGCGCTGGAAGATCCGTTCAAGGTTTATCGTTGCCATACGATCATGAACTGCACCAAGACCTGCCCGAAGGGGCTGAATCCGGCCAAGGCGATTGCGCAAATCAAGAAACTGATGGTCGACCGCGTCGTCTAAGCGTTTTGGGATAAGAATCAGGGCCGCCGATTTTTGTCGGCGGCCTTTTGCTGCAATGCAGCAGGTGCATGGCGCAATTGCAGCATCGGTTATGGTGACGGGCACGTTAACTTGCTAAATACAGCGCGGGGAGGCTGTGCGACATCTGGAGAGTCCGATGACCCTGACCAAACCTGCCCCTTGCAAATCTGCAACACCGACCGAAGACACGCTGGCCTATTTCAGCTTTTTGCCCGAAGGCCCGATCACGTTGCCCGCATTGACGCCGCTGGAGCAATTGTACGGTTACTACAACATGAACTGACCCTGCCTTCGATGAAGGCAAGCTCTGGGGCCGCCGCTGGCCTAACTGACGCGCAGCCCGGCCTGCCGCCGATAGCGTAGACCGGGCTGGTGATCTTGCTGATTGGGGTTCCCTGCATTCTTTCACAGCAAGGTGAGAACCTTGAACCAAAATTTTTGGCGGTTATAAGCTGATCTCGATTCCCCCACCTGCGGGATAACTGATTTGAGGTGGCTTTCCATGCTCACGACGCATTTCCAAAAACGCTATTTTCCGCTGATTGCAGCGTGCCTCGCGGCACTGATCTGTGGCTATGCGGTGATTGTGACGCCGTCCATCTGGATGATTGCGTTTTTCACTGTTTTTGCGGCCCTTTCGGTGATTGGCCTCTATGACCTCGTGCAGGCCCGACATGCGGTTTTGCGCAACTATCCTATCATCGGACATATCCGCTACCTGATGGAGGCGATACGTCCGGAAATTCGGCAGTACCTTTTGGAGAGCGACCGCGACGAAGAACCGTTCAGCCGTGAAACGCGCAGCCTGGTCTATCAAAGGGCGAAAGGCGTCGAAGATAAAAAGCCGTTCGGCACCTCAGAGCGCATTTACGAGTCTGGCTATGCCTGGGTTACGCACTCGGTCGCGCCGAAACACATTGTCGATTGCGATTTCCGGGTTCGCATCGGCGGCAGCCAATGTAGCCACCCGTATGACGCCTCAATCTACAACATTTCCGCGATGAGCTTTGGGGCGCTTTCGGCAAATGCCATCAAGGCCCTGAATCTTGGCGCAAAGCTGGGTGGTTTTGCGCATGATACAGGCGAGGGGGGCATCAGCACCCACCATCACCAAGGCGGCGATCTTATCTATCAGGTCGCGTCGGGTTATTTCGGGTGCCGCACTGCGGATGGCCGGTTCGACCCCGAGAAATTTACCGCACAAGCTGCCAACCCACAGATAAAGATGATCGAAATCAAGCTGAGCCAGGGTGCGAAGCCCGGTCATGGTGGGATGCTGCCTGCGTCAAAAATCTCGGAAGAGATTGCCGCAGCCCGTGGTATTCCGATGGGGGTAGATTGCATTTCACCCCCATCCCATAGCGAGTTTTCTTCCCCGATTGAACTGATGGGCTTTGTGGCGCGTTTGCGCGATTTGTCAGGCGGAAAGCCGGTGGGCCTTAAACTCTGTATCGGCCATCGTCGGGAATTCATGTGTATGGTCAAGGCAATGCTGTCAACCGGCACGGTTCCCGACTTTATTGTTGTGGACGGCAAGGAAGGGGGAACGGGCTCCGCGCCCCTCGAATTTGCCAACCGGGTTGGTATGCCGATGCTAGAGGGGCTGCATTTTGTCCATAACACCCTACGCGGTGCCGGTTTGCGTAGCGAAGTGCGCATCGGTGCTGCTGGCAAGATTGTCACCGCATTCGATCTTGCCCGCGCCCTCGCGCTTGGGGCGGATTGGTGCAACTCGGCCCGCGGTTTCATGTTCGCGATCGGTTGTATTCAGGCGCAGGCGTGCCACACCAACAAATGTCCTGTCGGCATCACGACGCAGGACAAGCAACGCCAACGCGCGCTTGACCCGGGTGACAAAAGTACCCGAGTGGCGCGGTTTCATCAAAATACCTTGAAAGCCCTGGGCGAGATTGCGGGTGCCGCGGGTCTTGAACATCCGGGGGATTTTCTGCCCTATCACTTTATGTTCCGTCAAATGGATGGCGCATTTCGTGACGGCAACGAGGTTTATGCCTACCTTCCCGACGGGTTCCTTCTTGAAAAAGAGAAATACCCGGACCTGCGTGATTGGCATGGCCGCTGGAGCCGTTCAGCCGCCGACAGTTTCGCACCAAAAGAAATTCCGCATGGGCCCTACAGCATCGCCGCACAGTAGGCGTAATTCAACGCATCCGGCCTGCCCGCGCCATGCCGGGCGGGCCTGATCCGCGATGATTCCTTTTGATGCCTCGGAAAATGTGAGGTGACCTTAAGGGTTAGGGGTAAGGCACAACTTGCTTTTCTTCAGAAGGCGGGTTGAAAATAACACATCACTGCTGCGTAACGCCGGGCCAAGGATTGCCGCGATCTCGGCGCAATGCGCGGTAACCTGGTCCCGGTCAGTGCCGTGGATCATCGCAAAAAGGTTATAGGGCCACTCGGGCAGCTTGCGCGCGCGCAGGTAGCAATGCGTCACAAAGGGTAATGCCGCGATCTGCGCGCCAAGTTGCAGCGCGCCGTCATCTTCAATGTCCCAAACACTCATGCCGTTGGCGGCTAGCCCCAACGCGTAATGGTTGGGGGCCAGTGCGATACGGCGGATAATGCCGCGCGTCTGCATGGCCGACATTCGGGCGATCACTTCGGCCTCGGTCAGGCCCAGCCAGCCTGCAACCTCTGCATAGGGCGCTGAAACCAGTGGCAGCCCCGACTGGGTGGCCTTGATGATGGCGCGGTCCTTTGCGTCGATACTCATGCCTGCACCCGGTGTCCGATGGGAAATTCGTAGGTATCGGGGAAACGGTGCAGAGTTAGCCCCGTTTCCTTTTCAATCGCGGCGGCGACCGCCTCAATGCCTTGCACCGTGGCCGCGGCCAGCCCAAACCACATGTTCAGCCGATGCGTCCGTTCATAGTTATGCGCAACCTCGGGATGCGCATTGATCAACGCTGTCACCTCATCAAAACGGTCTTCGGGAACCTCAAGCGCGCATAGACAAAAGGCCCCCCCCATCGCTGTCGCGTCAAAGTAAGGGCCAAAACGCGTTATTGCCCCGATGTCACGCAAACGCCCGATCCGATCAATCAGGTCGGCTTCGTCAAGGGGGTCATCAGGCAAATCAAGCGCCAGTGCCGCCTCTGCAAAGGGCGCGGGGCTAAGGGGGAATCTGTCTTGCAGCATGTTCAAAATACGCCGGTCAGTCGCATCCAATGCGTCTGCGGGCAGTGGTAATCGTCTCATGACGTGACCTCCGGGGTGCGGATGTGCCTCAGATTGGCCCGCCGCATGCAGCGCATCAAAAACGTCATCCTGCGCCCGGCCTTCTCAAGCCGGATCCATCTTGCGCATAAGATCCCAGCATCACCGGGTGGCGTGGCGCTTTTGAGATGCATGGGGGCGGGTGTTATCAAGGCATGGCTCCGACTGAATTCTGGCTGGGCATTGAAATGTATTTGCGGATTTAAGGGTGAGATCATCAATCGAAGTTAGAGATGCAACTGCAACCCTACCTTGACTTTTGTTAAGGCCGAAAAGGCGGTTTTCACGCCTCTTTCGCATTGCCGCGATCTTTGGTGGAAATTTCAAACTCTGGTCAATGAAAGGCACTCGCCGCCAGCGCGGAACCACGCGTCGACCAACCGGCTGTTTCTAACCGATGCTGCGGGAACGACGTTCGACGCGCCGGGCGAATAGAGCTATCTTTACGCGCCGCGCTGGAAAAGCCATGAAACGGTTGGCAAGGCCATAGCCCCCCAATGAGTTGATCGTTCAACGCCTGTGAAAGGAAACCCGATGATCGCCATGTTCTGCCGTGTCTTTGGCGAAGGGTTTCGCGTGTTTTTCATAGCTGCCGGACTTTACGGCGTTTTCGCGATGATTGTCTGGGAAGGGTGGCTGGGGGTCCATGCCGCCGGGGGCATGGTCAGTGACATGCCTTTTTCACCCGTGCCGCATATCTGGCACGGACATGAGATGATCTTTGGCTACGCGACCGCAGCGTTGGGGGGGGCTTTTCTGACTGCAGTCCCAAACTGGACCGGGGCCCCGGCGGTGCGACGACAACTGGTTATGGCTCTGGCCGGGTTGTGGCTGGCCGGGCGCCTGGCAATCTGGACCTCGGCCAGCTTGCCGGCGGGGCTAGTGGCGACGGTCGATCTGGCATTTTTGCCAGCGTTGGGTGCAACAATCACGGCGCAACTGCTGAGAAGGCCAAAGCCGCAAAACATCCTGCTTTTGGGTGCGCTAGCCATGCTATGGGGGGGTAATCTTCGGATGCATGCCGATTGGATGGGCTGGTCGTGGGGGGATGCGGTGGCCGGTTTACGCGCAGGATTGCTGGGCGTGGTAGCGATGATTGCGATGTTGGGCGGGCGCGTCACCCCCGCGTTCACCCGCAATGCGATGCAGCGCGCGGGGCAGGGCGCCCGTCTGCCGAAATCTTTTCGGCCTGTTGAGTTTCTTTCGATTACGACAGCGATGGGTTTGCCCGCCGCGTATCTCTTTGGCCTGCCCGACGTCCTGACGGGGGCTCTCGCGGTTCTGGCTGGGGTGCTTATTCTGGTGCGCCTATCGGGTTGGCGCAGCCTCTGGGCGCTGAACCTTGCGATTCTGTGGCCTTTGCATCTGGCGTATGCATTTTTGGGATTGGGGTACCTGGCGCTGGGGCTTTCCGTCTTTGGCACCGGTAGCGAGGTTGCCGGGTTGCATCTGCTGGGAATCGGCGCCGTGGGTGGCATGACGCTTGCCATGATGAGCCGTGCAAGCCTGGGTCACACCGGACGGCAATTAATTCTTCCGGAAATGATGGTGCCGGCATTCCTGTTGGTTGCCTTGGCGGCTGGCCTGCGGTGGGCGGGGTCGGTTTGGCCGGGTGTCTACTATCCGATGGTGCTGGGGGCGGGGGCGGCGTGGATTGTGGCTTTTGCGCTGTTCTTGACCGTTCTCGGGCCCATTCTTCTTGGTCCACGGCAATCTGCCCCGCAGAACGGTTGATGTTCCGAAACTTTCCTGACATATTCGATCACAGTTGACTTTAGTTAAGGCGAGTCAGCCGCTC
>NZ_JBLJBV010000089.1:0-25056 GCF_047638075.1 Phaeovulum sp. | reverse complement strand
ACAGGGCAAAGGCAAGATCACCTACCCCGATGGCGCGGTCTATGTGGGCAACATGCTGGCCGGTCAACGCGCAGGTCAGGGCAAGCTGACAATGGCCGACGGGCTGACCTATGAAGGCGTCTGGAAAGGCGGCCAGATGAACGGCAAGGGCAGGCTGACGCAGGCCAACGGCGACGTCTACGACGGCATGATGGCCGGCGGCAAACGCGAGGGCCCGGGCAAGGCCACCTATGCCAGCGGCGACACTTATGAAGGCGGCTTTGCCAATGACAAACGCCAGGGCAAAGGCGTATTCACGGGGGTCGACGGCTATATCTACGACGGCGACTGGGTCGAGGGCCGGATCGAGGGCATGGGCCGCGTGACCTACCCCGACGGCTCGGTCTATGAGGGCGCGTTTGCCAATGACGTTCCCGAAGGCCAGGGCAAGATCACCTACCCCGACGGCTCAACCTATGAAGGCGGTTGGGTCGCCGGCGAGATCTCCGGCAAGGGGGTCGCGCGCTATGCCAACGGTCTGGTCTATGACGGTGAGTTTCTGGCAGCCAAAAACCATGGCACCGGCAAGATGACCTATCCCGACGGCTACACCTACGAAGGCGGCTGGGCCGAAGGCCAACGCCAGGGACAGGGCATCGCCACTTATGCAGACGGCACCGTCTACACCGGCGGCTTTGTTGCGGGCCAACGCGAGGGCCGAGGCAAGATCACCATGCCCGACGGTTTCACCTATGAGGGCGACTGGAAATCAGGCGAGATCGACGGTCAGGGCAAGGCCACCTACGCCAATGGCGATATCTATGAGGGCAGCTTTGTCGGCGGCAAACGTCAAGGCAAAGGCACCATGCGCTATAAAACCGGCGAGGTCGCCACCGGTAGCTGGTCCGAAAACACCCTTACCGAAGACGCAGCACCCACACCCGACACCAACACCGAAACAGAAACCGGCGACGCTTCAGCCCCGGTCACCGGCACCAATCCCGCACCCGTCGAAAATTGACCAAAGCTTTTTTTTGGATAAAATACTCATGTCGAACGCTCCCAAACCCCACCAACGGACAAGAGCTTGAATCCAGACGCTGTGAAAAACCGCTTCTTAGAAGGTAGGCCATGATAATCACGATGTATCAAGCCAGCGTGCCACGGATGGTAAACATCCTGCACAATTTGTCGCGCATCATCGACAAGGCGCAGGCGCATTGCGACGCGCAGGGTATCGCCATACCGGTCTTGATGGATGCGCGGCTGTTCCCGGACATGTATCCGTTCTCAAAACAGGTGCAGATCGCCTGCGACAAATCCAGCAGTGCCGTCGCCCGCCTCGCCGGGATGGAGGTGCCCCGCTACCCGGACGGGGAAACCACTTTCACCGAGTTGAAGCAGCGTATTTCAAAGACGATCGCCTTTTTGGAAAGTGTGCCGCCAGAGAAAATTGACGGCACCGAGGACAAAGACATCGTCCTGCCCGTTACCCGCCAAGAGACGCGCTACAAGGGCCTGCAACTGCTTTTGGGGCACTCGCTGCCGAACGTCTATTTCCACGCGACGACAGCCTATAACATCCTGCGTCACAACGGGGTCGCGATCGGTAAACGCGATTTTCTAGGACAGCCTTAAGAAACGCACGCAGCGCATTGGCAGATCACAGGTTTTCCTGCCTGCCCGCTGGGCACCTCAGCGGCTCGGGTCCTTTCAAGCCGGCCCCAAGCGCAGATTTCAACCCCGCCCCTGCACCAAGGATTGTGCCGCTGTCCAAATCTTCGTGGCCATGGCGGGCAAAGCCTCGATTGCCAGACTTTCGGTTTCCAGCACGATTTCGTCTCCGGCACGGCGCGCGCGGCTTTTTTCATACCGGGGATCGTAATGCGCCTGCATCAGATCCGCGGCCAACGCCTCTACCTCGCCCAGAGCGGCCATTTGCTGCCAACGATCAATCACCTCGGCGCCATGCAACCGCCGCAAACGGGAAATCGTATCGGCCAGTCGCGGCGCATCCTCAACCACATCGCGGTAAGCGCGCGCCAGATAGGCCGCGCGCGCCGATAGCGGCACCGCCAGACGCAGGCGCGGCGCGGCGCACATCGCCGCCCAAAGCCCGCGCGGCACCACAACCTCGCCAATGCGCGATGATTCCGCCTCGATCAACACCGGGCGCGTCGGGTCCAGGGCGGCCAGCACCCGCGCCAACCGCCCCTCAAACGCCTTCTGGCTGGGCTGCCCCCCCGGCATCGCCCCAAAAAGCGAGCCGCGGTGATTGGCCAGCCCCTCCAGGTCGATCACCTGCGCACCCGCCCGCGCCGCCTCGATCAATAAATCGGTCTTGGCGCTGCCGGTATTGCCGTCCAGCATCACCACGGGCGCCGCAACCGGGCCATTGACCTGGTCCACCACCAGCCGCCGCCAGCTTTTATAACCTCCGTCAATCCGTTCCGCGCGCCAGCCAACCTGCTGCAAGACCGTGGTAAATGCCCCCGACCTTTGTCCGCCGCGCCAGCAATAGACCAAGGGGCGCCAGGCCCCACCCTTGTCGGCCAGCGCCTCCTCCAGATGGTGGGCGGCGTTGCGCGCGACCAGCGCTGCCCCCAACCTGCGGGCATCGAAACTGGAAACCTGCTTGTACATCGTTCCGACACGGGCGCGTTCATCATCCGCCAGCACCGGCAGGTTGATCGCACCGGGCACATGATCCTCGGCGTATTCCGAGGGCGAGCGCACATCAATGATCGTGTCGAACCCCAGCACCGCCAGTTGCCCGACCGAAGTCAGTTCCAGCGCCACGATCTAATAGACCATTACTTTTGTGCCCAACTCGACCGCATCATAAAGCGCGATCACATGGTCATTGACCATACGGATACAGCCGTTTGACACCGCATGCCCGATAGAGGCGGGCTCGACAGTGCCGTGAATACGGATCGCCGTATCGTGCCCGTTTTGGTAAAGATAAAGCGCGCGGGCCCCCAAGGGGTTTTTCGGCCCGCCCGGCATCCCGTTTTCGGCATATTTCGCATAGTGTTGCGGGCTGCGCGCCACCATTTCGGGGGTCGGTTTCCAGCTTGGCCATTCAACCTTGCGCGCCACTTCTGCGGCACCGCGAAAGACCAGCTCGGCCTTGCCCACGGCCACGCCATAGCGCATCGCCTTGCGCTTTGCGGTGATGTGATAAAGGAAAAACTGGCCGCTGAGCACGATGATGGTGCCGGGTTCAAACTCGGGCTTCACCGAAACCTCGGTAGGATAGAACTGCGGCGCAATTGGCCACAGCGGGGCCTCGGGCACTGTTTCGATGGCCGCTTTGGCAGGTTTGGGCTGCGTTGTTTGCGCGCGCAAAAGCGTGGGGGCCGACAGCAACGGCAAGGCAGCAAGCGTGGTCAGCAAGTGACGGCGGTTCATCGGTTTCTCCGGCAAGGCAACGGGGCGAGTTTACCAAAGCAACCCCACCCCCCACAAGGGACCCGCCGACGATTTCGCCTTTATTTGAACGCGCAGCCGCCCTTGAGGCCAAAAAGCCTGAAGATCCGGGCCGCCGGGCAAAACCCGGTAAACGAGGATTGCAGCAGATTGGCGCCGATAAACGCAGTGAACCACATGAAATAGGGCGACACAAAGGCGGTCAATGCGACCGACAGCAGGATCATGATACCTGCAAAGGCAAACATGGCGTTATCAATGTTCATTGGGTGTCTCCGGATGGATTTCTTTGCCCACATTTAACATGTGCGCATCTTAAATTCAATATGTGGAATGTTTTATCACGACTTGGCTGCTCGTGCTTGACGTGTAGCGCCGCACAGTCCATCTGAACCAAGGACGTGAAGAACCAGAAGGAGTAGCAAGATGGGCCGCTCAGCGACTTTCATCATTGAGGGTATGCATTGTGGCGCCTGCACGGGGCGGGTCGAACGCATCCTGACCGCACAATCGGGGGTGACATCAGCTGCGGCAAATCTTGTGGCTCGTTCTGCGAAGGTTGAATTTTCGTCACCGGCCACGGCCGAGGGGCTGGCGCGCGCGCTGGCGTCGGGCGGCTACCCGGTGGCCGAGGCCAGCACGCGGTTGACCGTAGAGGGGATGACCTGCGCCAGTTGTACGGGCCGTGTTGAACGCGCGCTGACCGTAACACCGGGGGTCATATCGGCCAACGTCAATTTGGCAACCAACACCGCCACGGTCACCTATGCAGCTGGTAGCGTAGCCCCGACCGAACTGGCGGCCGCGGTGACGGCAGCGGGTTACCCCGCACAAGTGCTTAGCGCCGCTGAACCGCCCCCCACAGCCGATCGTCAGGCCGATGAGGCCAAGCGGCTGCGCCACGCCTTTGCGCTGGCCGCAGCGCTGACGCTGCCGGTGTTTGTGCTGGCGATGGGCACCCATATGGTGGCAGGGTTTCACCATTGGGTCATGGAAACCTTGGGCGAACGCACCAGTTGGATCATACAATTCGTGCTGACAACGCTGGTTCTGGCCGGGCCGGGGCGGGTATTTTTACGGCTGGGCATTCCGGCACTGCTGCGCGGTGCGCCGGAAATGAACTCGCTTGTCGCGCTGGGGTCGCTGGCTGCGTATGTCTATTCGGCGGTGGTGGTGCTGGCCCCTGCCCTGCTGCCCGAAGGCGCGCGCGAAGTTTATTTTGAGGCCGCCGCGGTCATCATCACGCTGATCCTTCTGGGCCGCTGGCTGGAGGCGCGGGCGCGTGGTCGCGCGGGCGAGGCCATTTCGCGGCTGGTCGGGTTGCGCCCTGAAACGGCGCAGGTGGAACGCGCATCAGGCGTCGTCACGCTGCCGGTGGATGAACTGGCCGCCGGCGACATCGTGCGGCTGGCGCCCGGCGAACGGGTTGCTGTTGACGGGGTAATCACCGACGGTCACGGCTGGATCGACGAGGCGATGCTGACCGGTGAACCCGCACCAGTGGAAAAGACACCGGGGGCATCCGTCACCGGCGGCACCGTCAACGGGGCCGCAGCACTGGCGTTCCGGGTAACGGCGACTGGGTCCGATACGGTGCTTGCGCGGATCATCGCGCTTGTCTCTGAGGCGCAGGGCGGCAAATTGCCGGTGCAGGCGCTGGTTGACAAGGTCACACGGGTTTTCGTGCCGGTGGTAATGGCGCTGTCGCTGCTGACCTTCGTTCTGTGGATGGCGTTTGGCGAGGGGCTGACCCCGGCGCTGGTCGCGGCAATTTCCGTGATGATCATCGCCTGCCCCTGCGCGATGGGGCTGGCGACGCCGGTGTCAATTCTGGTCGGCACCGGGCGCGGGGCGGAACTGGGGCTGTTGTTCCGGCGCGGTGACGCGCTGCAACGTCTGTCCGAAGCGCGGCTGGTGGCCTTTGACAAGACCGGCACCCTGACCGAGGGGCACCCGGCCCTGACAGACCTGATCGCCGCCCCCGGCCAGAACGAGACCGAGGCGTTGCGCCTGGCCGCCGGCGCCGAGGCGCGTTCCGAACACCCGCTGGCCGCCGCAATCATGGCCGCCGCCGCCGAACGGGGGCTTGATGCCCCAACCGCCCTTGCCGTGCACGCCCTGCCCGGCAAGGGCTTGACCGCCACGGTCGAGGGTCGCGCCCTGGTGCTGGGCAATGCCCGCGCGATGACCGAGGCAGGGGTAGACATCACCCCCCTTTCCGCCAAGGCTGAAACCTTGGCTGCTGCGGGCAAAACCCCGGTCTGGCTGGCGCTTGACGGTCAGTTGGCCGCGTTGATGGCCCTGTCGGACCCGATCAAGCCGGGCGCGCGCGCAACCATTGACGCGCTTCACGCGGCGGGGCTGAAAGTGGCGATGATCTCGGGCGATACGGTTGCCACGGCCCGGGCCGTGGGACGCGATCTGGGAATTGATCATGTGATTGCCGGGGTGCTGCCCGAGGGCAAGGTTGACGCGATTGAAAAGCTGAAAGCCGAAGGGATTGTCGCGTTTGTCGGGGATGGTATCAATGATGCCCCGGCGCTGGCGGCTGCGGATGTGGGGCTTGCCATCGGCACCGGCACCGATGTCGCGATCGAGGCCGCCGAGGTCGTGCTGATGCAGGGCGACCCGCAGGGCGTGGGCCGCGCCGTGGCCCTGTCGCGCGCGACCATGCGAAATATCCGCCAGAACCTGTTTTGGGCCTTTGCCTATAATGCGGCACTGATTCCAGTGGCGATGGGGGTTTTGGTACCGTTTGGCGGCACTGGCCTGTCCCCCATGCTTGCCGCTGGGGCAATGGCGTTTTCATCGGTTTTCGTGGTCACGAACGCGTTGCGGTTGCGTCGCGCGGCTGGCTAGGCTTCGCCTTTCAGGGTTGGCATCGACCGCAACGGTTGCGGCTCATAGCGGCAGAAGAGTGGT
The DNA here is from genome assembly GCF_047638075.1 of Phaeovulum sp. Lineage (NCBI taxonomy): Bacteria > Pseudomonadati > Pseudomonadota > Alphaproteobacteria > Rhodobacterales > Paracoccaceae > Phaeovulum > Phaeovulum sp. The sequence goes on along the minus strand of NZ_JBLJBV010000089.1, from coordinate 18,723 downwards.
TGATTTGATTTCTTCCATCGACAAAAGCGCTGTCACGTTATGGATCTTAACCTCAGCGATCAGGGCCTGATAAAACTGATCGTAAGCGCGGGCATTTTTTACCCTGACCTTCAGGATATAGTCGATATCGCCCGCCAGACGGTGCGCCTCTTGCACCTCGGGGCGCGCGCGCAGGCTGGCCAGAAAGCGGCGCTGCCAGTCAACCTCATGTTCGGATGTACGGATCAATACGAAAAAACATGCCTCAAGGCCCAGCGCCTCGGCGTCCAAAAGCACGGTCTGACGACCGATCACGCCCAGATCCTTCATCTTGCGGATCCGATTCCAGACCGGGGTCTTTGAAGAGCCCACCTTTCGGGCAATATCATCAAGCGACTGGCTGGCATCGTCTTGCAGCTGCGAGAGGATTTTCCGATCCATATCATCAAGTCGGACAGCCATTCGTGTTTTCTCCGGTTATTGGAAAGTGGGTTTCTTTGGGCGTATAATATGGAATATTATCCCTATTGAAAGAGGGTATCTAGCGCAGCACCGGAATATTTTCCTATATAGGGGCATCAAAACAGGTGCCCAGATGACTCAGAAACCGCTTTCTTACGACGCATGCACACCGGGCCATGTCACCCTTGCGGGGGGCGGGCCCGGCGATCCGGACCTGCTGACGGTTGCGGTAGTGCGCGCGCTTCAAAACGCCGATGTGATCTTGCATGACCGCCTGATCAGCGCCGAGGTGCTGGCCCTGGCTGCGCCCGATGCGCAATGCATCGAAACGGGCAAAGAGGGGTTTGGCCCCGGCATGACGCAAGCGGCGATCAGCGCGTTGATAGTGACCTATGCGCGGCAAGGGCGTGCAGTGCTGCGGTTGAAATCCGGCGATCCGGCGGTGTTTGGCCGTCTGGACGAAGAATTGGAGGCGCTGGAGGCGGCAGGGATCAGCTTTACCATTCTGCCCGGCATCACTGCGGCAAGTGCGGCGGTAGCGGCACTTGGCCAAAGCCTGACCCAGCGCGGGCGCAATGGCGAGCTGCGTATTTTGACCGGCCATGACGTGACCGGTTACGCAGATCACGATTGGCGTGCGCTGGCCCGTCCCGGCGCTGTGGCCGCAATCTATATGGGCAAACGTGCCGCACGCTTTTTGCAAGGGCGGTTGCTGATGCACGGCGCCGCCCCCGGCACCCCGATCAGCATCGTGGAAAACGCCAGCCGCGCGGATCAGCGCATTGTCGCGGCCACCCTGATCACCCTGCCCGGCGCGCTGGAGGGGATCACCGGGCCCGCCGTTCTTTTGCTGGGGCTTGCCCCCCGCGCTGCGGCGCGGATGCGTCTTGCAGCCTTGAAGGAGGTCACTCAATGAGCCGTCGTTTCACCCCCAAGGTCGTGACCGCCAATGATCTGCGCCGCGGCGATGTGATCTACCTGACCGCCGCCGGCACCTGGTCACGCCTTCATTCCGAAGCCGAGCTGATTGAGGATGAGGCAATTGCCGAGCTGCGCCTTTTGGAGGCGATGGGCCAGGCCGCGCATATCGTCGGCCCCTATCTGGCCGAGGCCCGCCCCGGCCCGAACGGCCCCGAGCCGCTACACTTTCGCGAGGCATTCCGCACCCGTGGCCCCTCAAACTATGCCCACGGCAAACAGGAGGCTGCACATGTACCGCTATAACGAATTCGACACCGCCTTTGTGCGTGAACGGGTGGCGCAGTTTTCCGGCCAGATCGCGCGCCGTCTTGATGGCAGCCTGACCGAGGATGAGTTTCGCCCCTTGCGGCTGATGAACGGCCTGTATCTGCAACTTCATGCCTATATGCTGCGCATTGCCATTCCGTATGGCACATTGCGCGCCGATCAGATGCGTCAACTGGCCTATATCGCTGACACATGGGACAAGGGCTATGGCCACTTTACCACGCGCCAGAACATCCAGTTCAACTGGCCCGAACTGACCGATGTGCCCGCGATCCTGTCAGCGCTGGCGGATGTGGGAATGCACTCGATCCAGACGTCGGGCAACTGCGTCCGCAACGTTACCGCCGACCATTTCGCGGGTGCCACGGCCGATGAGATCGACGATCCGCGCCCGGTGGCCGAACTGATCCGGCAGTGGTCCTCGGACCATCCCGAATTGCAGTTCTTGCCGCGCAAGTTCAAGATAGCCGTCATTGCCAGCGTGCATGACCGCGCCGTGACACGTTCCCACGATATCGGGCTGCGGATGGTGGAACAGGATGGCGAGGCCGGGTTTGAGGTGATCGTTGGCGGAGGCCTTGGCCGCACCCCGATATTGGGGCCGATCATCCGCCCCTTCCTGCCCAAAGCCGACCTGCTGCCCTATCTGGAGGCAATTGTTGCAACCTATAATTTGCTGGGTCGGCGCGACAACAAATTCAAGGCGCGGATCAAGATCACCGTGTTTGAAAACGGCTTGGCGCGGTTTCGCGATCTGGTCGAGCAAGAGTTCGCCCGCCGCCGCCAAGGTTTTAACGACGAAGCCGCCAGAATACTGGCTGAAATCACACCGTTTTTTGCCCCACCGCCGTTCAAGACAGCAGACACCGCACCTTTTGCCGCCGCCTACAAGGTGGACCGCCTGTTTCGCGCCTGGGCTGACACCAATCTTGCGCCACATAAACGGGCCGATCATGCGATTGTCACTGTCAGCCTGAAGGCGCATGGGCAAACCCCGGGCAATGTCTCATCTGTGCAGATGCGCGCGCTGGCGGATCTGGCCGAGGCCTATTCCCATGCGGAACTGCGCATCAGCCACGAACAAAACGTCATCTTGCCGCATGTCGCGCGCGCCGATCTGCCGGCGCTGCATGAAGCGCTGCGCAAGGTTGGGCTTGCCACTGCCAATGTGGGGCTATTGTCCGATATCATCGCCTGCCCCGGCATGGATTACTGCACTCTGGCGACGGCCCGTTCAATCCCGGTGGCGCAAGAAATTGCAACGCATTTCAAGGCGATCGGGTTGGAGCAGGAAATTGGTCAGATCAAGATCAAGATTTCAGGCTGCATCAATGCCTGCGGGCATCACCACGTCGGTCACATCGGGATTCTGGGGTTGGACCGGGCCGGGGTGGAAAACTATCAAATCACGCTGGGGGGCGATCACACCGAAAACGCCGCCCTGGGGGAACGTGCCGGCCCGGGCTTTGCCTATGATGCCGTGGTGCCGGCAATCGAGCGGATCTTGCGTGCCTATCTGGCCCTGCGCCGCACCCCGGCGGAAACCTTCATCGAGACGTTCCGCCGCCTTGGCGCCGCACCTTTCAAAGCCGCGCTTTATGAAGACGAGGCCCGCGATGCTGCATGAAAATATGAAAAAACTTGTCAAGCAGGACGTGATCACCCCGCGCACCGACATTGCCCAACGGGTTGCGGGGCTGAACGCCCGCTACCGCCACCACGCCGCCACGGCGGTGATGGAACGCGCCCTCAAAGACGCCGAGGTGGGCAATGTCGCGCTGGTTTCCAGCTTTGGCGCGGAATCGGTGGTGTTGCTGCATATGGTATCCGTCATCGCGCCTGGGACACCGGTGTTGTTCATCGACACGCAGATGCTCTTTGCGGAAACACTGGCCTATCAGCAAGACCTTGCAAAACGCCTGAACCTGACACAGATCCACACCATCGGGGCCGCCCCTGCGGCCTTGGCGCTGGATGACCCCGATGGCACCTTGCACCGCGTCAATACCGATGCCTGCTGCGCCCTGCGCAAGACGCAACCGCTTGAAAATGCGCTTTCGGGCTATGATGCCTGGATTACCGGGCGCAAACGCTATCAGGGCAGCACCCGCGCAGCGCTGGATTTTTTTGAGGTCGAAACCCCGACCCGGATCAAGATCAACCCTCTGGCGCATTGGGGCCGCGAGGATCTGGAGGAATACATCGTCCAAAACCGCCTGCCCCGGCACCCGCTGGTTGCGAAAGGCTACCCCAGCATCGGCTGCGCCCCCTGCACCAGCCCCGTGGCACCCGGCGAAGACCCGCGCGCCGGCCGTTGGCGGGGTGCCGCCAAGACCGAATGTGGCATCCATTTGATCGGCGGCAAAATGGTGCGCACCTCAGCCCACACGCCCCCGGCCTCAACCAAGGAGAAAGTCGCGTGACCCACCCCAATATGGCCCCCGGTGTCATCGTGCGCGATGACGGCTTTCACCCTGACGACTGGAACGGCCCCGTGGTCGATGTCGCCCAGGACACCGACCCCGACGCGCTGGAGGGGTTCATGACCGATGCGGCGCTGATCCGCATCGCCTTTCCGGTCTTTCTGGACGGGCGTGGTTTTTCACTGGGGCGGCGGCTCAGGGCTTTGGGTTATACGGGGCGGCTAAGGGCAGCGGGGCCGATCCTGGCCGATCAATACACGATGGCGCGGCGATCCGGCTTTGACGAGGTCGAAATCCCCGCCACAATGGCCGCCCGTCAACCCGAAGCCCAATGGCTGGTTCGTGCCAACTGGCGCGCCCATGACTATCGGTCGCGGCTTCGGGGCTGAGTTCTGACTTCCCGCCACGGGTTTTAGCGCCTAAAAGGGGCTGAACACCTGTGCCCTTTTCTTAACGACAGGCCAAGCTCCGTGAATGAAGTAACCACCGCCCCCGCCCGTGTTCTACCCGATGCGCAGACCGTGACCGCCGTCACGCATTGGACCAACACGCTGTTTTCCTTTCGTGTGACCCGTCCGCAAAGCCTTAGGTTCCGGTCGGGCGAATTTGTGATGATCGGGCTTTTGGGGGACAATGGCAAACCCCTGCTGCGGGCTTATTCCATCGCCTCACCCGCATGGGATGATGAATTGGAATTTTATTCGATCAAGGTGCCGGATGGGCCGCTGACCTCGCGGCTTCAGCATATCAAGGCGGGCGATCAGATCATCTTGCGCCCCAAACCTGTGGGCACATTGGTGCATGACGCACTGCTGCCCGGCAAGCGGATCTGGTTTTTGGCCACCGGCACCGGCATTGCGCCCTTTGCCAGCCTGATGCGCGACCCCGAAACCTATGAAAAATATGACGAAGTCATCATGATGCACACCTGCCGCACGGTAGCCGAGCTGGAATATGGCCGCCGGCTTGTGGATGATCTTCAAAACGATGAACTGATCGGAGAAATGGTCGAGGGAAAGTTGCGCTACTACCCGACCACCACCCGCGAACCTTCGCCGTATATGGGCCGGATCACGGACAATCTGACCTCTGGCAAGGTTTTTGCCGATCTGGGCCTTGCACCGATGGACCGCGAACATGACCGTGCAATGGTTTGCGGGTCTTTGGCGTTCAACGTCGATGTGAAGCTGGTATTGGAAGATTTCGGCCTGCGCGAGGGCGCAAATTCTGAACCGATGGAATATGTGGTTGAAAAAGCCTTTGTCGGTGATGGGGTCTGACGGCCCCACGCCCAAACGAAAAGACCACGGGTCTGGTCGATACCATTCCGGATTATAAGACATGAGCGGCGGGTTTTCCGACGCTCATGTCTGTTTTCGGCGGTGATCTGCCGGGGCCCGTGGCGAAGCAAGCATCGTGCACCGGCTTGAATGTCGATTGGTTCAACAGCGACGTCCGCTTGGGCATATCGGGAAAAACCCCACCTCTAGCGGTAGAAGAGAACTTTTTACATAGCGCGACGTGTTCGAAATGATCGCGTGAAATGAAACAGAATGTCGCCGGAAAAACCGGGACGATTCAGTTCCAAATCGCTTGGAACGGCGGCGCGTGAGGTCGGGGCCGCGTTACTCGCGGTGAACAGGCAGCTATAGCCCCAGTGCGGCCCTGATCTTTGCCACAACATCTTGCGCCATTGCAGGATTGGCTTTGGCCTGAACGATCAAGGCGTTCAGTGTGCTTTTGGTGGCCTCATCCAGCGATGATGCGCCGATCATACCCTCAAGCTGGTCAAGCCCGGCGGCGGTCATTGCATCAAGGGCAGTTGCCGCCCCTTCTGCGGCCTCGGACGTTGCCTTGGCAGCTTCGCCTGCGGCCTCAGTGGCCTCAGCAGCGGCCTCACCGGTGACTTTTGCAGCCTCGGACGCGGCTTCTTCAGCGGCTTTTGCAGCATCCGCGGCAGCAGCAGCGGCGTTTCTTGCGGCTTCATCTGCTTTGGTTGCGGCCTCATCAACCGCATCAGGAACGACGACTGCGGGGGCTGGTACGGGTTCGGTGACGGTTGGAACGGCCACGGGCGGTTGATCGGCATCTTTGTTGTTAAAGTATAAATACGCGAGGCCACCCAAAATGATGATGACGGCAGCGAACACCGATGTTTTGTTCATGTCCCAGTCCTTTTGATCATGGGCTATGCGTTACCAAGGCAAACATGACAGACGTAACATCGAAAGGAAAGCCTGCGCTGCAGTGCAGCATGCGCGATTCGGGTTGTAACGTGGCGTTTATCGGCCTATTTTGCGCGCCAAACAGCCGATGGTCATAAAAGGAGAACCACCATAGCTCGCAGACCGCATAATGCCCCGCCGCAGCGCGACACCGGTCCCCGCGTCAACGACCGTATCCGCTCGCCGGAAATCCGCCTCATTGGGGCAGACGGCGAAAATGTCGGCGTCGTCACGCCCGCACGCGCCATGGCAATGGCCGAAGAGGTCGGGCTGGACCTCGTGGAAATTTCTCCAACAGCCGAACCCCCGGTCTGCAAGATCATGGATTTCGGCAAGTTCAAATACGAACAGCAAAAACGCGAAGCCGAAGCCCGCAAGAAACAGCACATCATCGAGATCAAGGAAATCAAATTCCGTCCCGGCACTGACTCGCATGACTATGATGTTAAAATGCGCTCGGTGCTGAAGTTTCTGGACGAAGGCGACAAGGTCAAGATTACGCTGCGTTTCCGGGGCCGTGAAATGGCACACCAGCAGCTTGGAATGGAATTGTTGAACCGCGTCGCCGCCGATGTCGGTGAGGCGGGCAAGGTCGAATCCATGCCCAAGCTGGAAGGCCGCCAGATGGTGATGATGATCGGGCCCAGATAGGCCCGCGATCAACGCAAAGGCACCAACCCTCCCCCACAGGGAGGGTTTTTTATTGCCGATCGGTTCGCTACACTTATCACCCCGGCGTGAGCGAACGTCATTTGTCTTTACCCCCCCGGCATGAAAGCAACACCCGACAGCAGCCAAACGGGAGACGACCGATGACCAACCCAGCGCTCAGCCGCCGCCGATTGATCGCCACAGCAACCGCATTCATCGCGGCACCGGCGGTGGCACGGGCCACGACATTGGCCGCCCCCCGGCACAATATCTCCAGCTTTCGCGCGCAGAACTGGCAGGACCATTTCGACCGCCTCGGCGTGCCTACCATCGTTGCCGATACCACGTCGCGGGCCCTGCATTACTGGAACGCGGATGGCGGCGACTATCGGATCTATCCAACCTCCGTGCCGCTAACAGAAGAGCTGACCAAACGCGGCTACACAAAGATCGTGCGCAAAAGGGTTGGCCCGGATTGGACCCCCACCGCCTCGATGATCGAACGCAACCCAGAGCTGCGTCACATGCCACCTGGTCCCGGTAACCCGCTGGGAACGCACGCGCTTTATCTATCCTGGCCAGCCTATATCATTCATGGCACTCATGACACGCGCAAGATCGGCCGCAAATCCTCGGACGGTTGTATCGGGCTTTACAATGAAATGATTGCGGATCTGTTCAAGATTGCACCGATTGGCACTCAGGTTCGGATTATCTGACGCCATAGCCTGGCCTGTGGGCGGTTGCACCGCACGTTCGTGACCCCTACCCGCCCATGCAGATCGAACAGCCTCATACGCGGGGCCCGGCGTGAGGCCATGAAAAGCGCCATTTTCAACTGCGGCCGCGCGATCGACGCCCGCCATGATCTCAGCGAGATCAAGCCGCAAATCAGATCAATCTGCCCCCCAATATTAAAGCGCTGCGGGAGGGAGGCCCGCAGCGCATTGTGGGCCCGACAAGGGAGATTGTCCTGGCCCGGTTCAGGTCTCTTACGGCGGGAGAGCCGTTTTCAGGGAGATCGAGACCTGATGCGAAATCCTTACGCCGATCCGTCATCCCATAATTTGACTTAGGTCAAGTTGGTGTCAGCTTTGCCTGCGACAAAATATCATCCGGGCATTTGGGCCGGAAAGGGGCAGACCGCGTGCACGGCCGGACTGTTGGATTTGAGGCACGAACAAGGGTACCAAAGGCATGACACCGATGATCAAGGGGCGGTCGCTGACGATGGTGATGGCAATCGTCGGCACGGCTATATTTGTGGCGTTCGGCCTGCCGCTTCCGCTATTGCTGGGGCCGATGTCCGGCTGTCTGATCGCCGCGCTTGCGGGTGCGCCACTGCGCGACATGGGCGCCTTCGGGCAGTTGATGCGCACCTTTCTGGGCGTCGCGATCGGGTCTTCGGTCACATGGGGGCTGATCGAAAACCTGTCCCGGCATAGCGCGACATTGGCAATGATGCCGATATTCGTGCTGGTGATCGGGGCAATCGGTTATCCGTTTTTTCGCAAGGTGATGGGGTTTGACCACCCCACGGCATTCTATTCTGCGATGCCCGGAGGATTGCAGGATATGCTTATTTTTGGCGAAGAGGCGGGCGGCGATGTTCGCGCGATGAGCCTTGTCCACGCGACCCGCGTTCTGGTCATTGTCACCGCGGCACCGTTTTTTCTGACCTGGGCCTATAACGCCGATCTGACCCGTCCCCCGGGGGCCATGATGTCCGATATTCCCTTGCTACAAATCATGCTGATGGTCGGCGCAGGGATTGTGGGCTGGAAACTGGCTGAGAGGGTCGGCCTTTTCGGTGCGTCAATTCTTGGGCCACTGATTTTGACCGCGGGGCTAAGCCTTGCGGGCGTGATCCAGCAACGCCCTCCTGCCGAAATGATCTGGGCCGCACAGTTTTTCATCGGCATTACCGTGGGTGCAAAATATAGCGGCATCACCGCGCGTGAACTTCGCGTCGACGTCAGCGCTGGCATCGCGTTTGCGCTGATACTGTCGATCCTGTCTTTGGGCTTTATCGAGATTGCCGTTGCCGTGTCACCCGCTGACACGCTGGACGTCATCTTGTCATTCCTTCCGGGGGGCCAGGCGGAAATGGCCGTGATCGCAATTGTGACCGGTGCGGATGTGGCCTTTGTGGTGGCGCATCATCTGACACGGATTTTTCTGGTGATTCTGTTGGCCCCTATCGCCGCGCGCCTTTTTGGCAGACCGCGCAAAACCTGAACGTGGTCTGGCAAAAAGCAATCCAGTGGGGCAGCAAGGCGGATTTATACTACGTTGCGGAGGCATCCGGCCCGGACCATGTTATCGTGCCTCCCCCTTGGTGCACATTCCCCCCTATGCGGCGTTTTCAACGGGATCTGCCCCCCTGGAAGCCATCGGCAAGATTTCAGAACGCAGCGGCCGCCGGGGATTGGGTCTGCGGCCGCCCCTCTTTTTAATGTAGCGACAGGTTTGGCTTAGCCACCGGTGATCAGCGTCCACCAGATCTTGCCCGAGGGTTCCTGAAACCACGCAAAACCCAGATCCCTGGCTTCGGGGTGCAAGATCACGTCGCGCGTATCGGCAAGCCCCATCCATGCCGCGAGGGTTTCGGTCTCCGTCTCGTAGGTTTCCGAGATGTTTTCCCCCATGACCTTGCCGTAATACCCCGCGCGCTGAGCACGAACAAACGGTGATGAGCCGTCTGAGCCAAAATGCCATGGGCGGTTTTGCGATGCCATGTCGCGCGAATGGGTTGCCGCGGCCGCCGTCAACGGTGAATTCAGCGTCAAGGGCACCTCGCCTCGGGCTGCGCGAAGCGTATTGACCGAATCAAGCATCCGGTAAGCGATCTCACCCTCATCCGAGGGTTTGATCTTGTAGACCTGCGGCAAGGGCAGACCATCGGGGCCAAGCGCTGGTTGCACGGGCTCACAGGCGGCCACCGCAAGAACCGAAAGCAATAACAGAACTTTAACACGAGTCATTGAGCATCACCTGATAGTTTTCAGCCGCAGCCATACAGTGTTGCACCCAAGGGGGCAAACGCAACTCTGCGTGATTGCGCGTAATGACGGTGGTTTGATTTGCACCTGCGGCCACGGCGCAATAAGGAACAGGAAATTCCGGCGTGCAGTGACCGGTCCGCGATGGAGACTAAGAATGACCAAAGCGCGTTTCAAAACGCTTGACCGCCGCGCCTTTCTGGGGGCCGCAACCGCATTGGGGGCCGGCTTTGCGCTGCCCGCTATGGCCCAAAGCACGATCGACGCCGGGATGGAGGTGCGCGAGGAAACCGCCAACACCAATATGCGGCGCAATATCTCCAGCTTCCGGGCGCTGGACTGGCAGCCGTATTTTGACAACACCAAAAATGGCGCGATCCTGGTTGATACGATCTCGCGGGCGCTGCATTTCTGGTCAGAGGATCAGACGATCTACAGGCTTTACCCGACCTCGGTTCCTGTTTCGGAAGACCTGACCCGCCGTGGCCGCACCGAAGTGATCCGCAAGGTTGAAGGTCCGACATGGGCGCCGACCCCGGCGATGAAGCAGCGCAACCCCGAATGGCCCGATTTTGTGCCCGCAGGCCCCGACAATCCGCTGGGCACACACGCGCTTTATCTTAGCTGGCAATATTACCGAATTCACGGCACCCACGACACCCGCAAGATCGGGCGCAAGTCATCGAACGGCTGTATCGGCCTTTATAACGAACATATCAAAGAGTTGTTCGGCCTGAGCATGGTCGGCACACAGGTTCTGCTGATCTAAGATCTGGCCCAGTTGGCAGCGATGGCGGGGGGTTGCCCCACCCGCCTATCCAACGCGCCCGCCGCAGGGTATTTTTACAGGCTCATGTAATTACCCTGACGAAAGCGCGGGCGATGATGGCTCAGCCTATCCAGCCTGCAAGGTTCTGGGCCACCACATCCATCAGTGCTGCAATATGCGCATCATCATCATTGAGACAGGGAATATAGGTGAAGGTTTCACCCCCCGCATGTTCAAATGCCTCGCGGATTTCGCCATTGATCTCTTCGAGGGTTTCGATGCAATCGGCACTGAACGCCGGCGAGATGATGGCAATGTTCTTTTTCCCTTGCCGGGCCAATTCCGCGACATGTTCAACCGTGTAGGGCTTTAGCCATTCTTCACGGCCAAAGACCGACTGGAAAGTCGTAACGATATCGCCCTTTTGCCATGTCAGTCTTTCCCCCAGCAAACGCGAGGTTTTCTGGCACTGGCAATGATAGGGATCCCCCTCCATCAGATAGCGTCGCGGCATGCCGTGGTAGCTGGCAACCAGCACATCGGGGCGGGTATCGAGGCCGGCATAGACCCTCTCGACCGATTGCGCCAAAGCGTCAATATAGCTGGGGCGATCGAAATATTCGGGGGCGATGCGGGCGGTGGGCTGGCGGTTGACCTTGGTCAGCGCCTGAAAGAACGCATCATTGGCGGTGGCTGAGGTAGGGCCGGCGTATTGCGGATAAAGGGGGAAAAACAGGATTTTCTCGCAACCCTCTGCCACCATCCGATCGACCACGTTCTGCGTCGAGGGGTTGCCGTAGCGCATGCAGAACTCAACCATCACCTCATCGCCATAGGCGGCATTCGCAGCGGCGCGCAGTTTTGCCACCTGCTGTTTGGTGATCGTCAACAACGGGCTTTCATTTGCCTCGTGGTTCCAGATCAGCTTGTAATTGGCGCCCGAGCTGAACGGCCGTTTCGTCAGGATCACCAATTGCAAAAGCGGCTGCCAGATCCAGTCCGAGATGTCGACTACCCGCTTGTCTGACAAAAATTCGCTCAGATAGCGGCGCATCGACCAATAGTCGTACCCGTCAGGCGTCCCCAGATTGGCCACAAGGATGCCGATTTTAGCGCGATTCACGGGCGGATGGTCTGGCTGGGCATGCGTAAGGCGGCCGGTTCCGGCGACAATCTTGTTCATAGTCATCATTCGTCCCTTTAGTTCGCCTGATCAGATAAGGGTCAATCGGCGCGCGTCAATCTTTGCGCGGTGTTGCCGGTGATCTTTCTGCCGCACCCAATACATCGGCCAGCCTTTGGACGGCGGAACCGGGGCGCAGTGGCTTTTGCTGGCTTTCATGTGGCGCCCAGCCCGTCAGGTAAATCAACTCGAACGTCGCGCGCACCCTTCCGTCTGGTTCGGCGTAGGCGGCGTGATAAATCTTTGTGGCCTCGGCAAAGACGGCGCGCGCGGTGGCGTTGCGTTTGCGGGCGTTAAGCGCGTTTCCTTCGCCCATTGCGCGCAGATCCGCCATAAGATGCGGCGCATCGCGGTAGGTTACCTTGCGTGTGACGGCATCGGCCACGGGCAGCGCAAAGCCTGCGCGCTGCAACAGCGCCCCCAGTTCGCGGATCTCGCCCATCGGCAACACGCGCGGCGACAGGCCCCCGGTCACAGCTACCTCGGCCTCGGCCAGGGCCGCGCGAAGCTCGGCCAGGGTCTGGCCACCAAACATCGCCGCCAAAAACAGACCGTCAGGGCGCAATGCGCGGTGGCATTGCACAATCTGGCCGACCGGATCATTCGCCCAATGCAGGCTGAGCCCATGGACCACCAGATCATAGGCACCCGATTCCAGTTCCAGCACATCCTCATCCGGGATGATGACGGCATCGGGCAGGATTTTACGCCACGGATTGGGAAAACCTGTCACCACGGCAACAGAATTAAACGTTCTGTTAACCTCGTTCAGCCTCTCCTCAATCTCTGCGGCGGCGTCTTCGTGCAAGAACAACGCAGGACCATTGGCCAGCGCACGGGCGCGGTGGCGGGTCAGGGCGGGGCGATCGGTCAAAAGAGGGGGATGTGTCATGGGGGTGATGTTTAATGGGCTACGGCGCGGGATGCTAGGGGCCTTGCATCTGGTATTTCCGCCCCGTTGCATTGGTTGCGGTGGTGCTGTGGCGTCAGATTTCGGCCTGTGTGGGGCGTGCTGGTGCGATACGCCTTTCGTAACCGGGCTTGCGTGCGACAAATGCGGCGCCCCCCTGCCCGGCGATGATGAGGGCACACCGGTGCTTTGTGATGAATGCATGCGAATCGACCGCCCCTGGAACCGGGGGCGCGCGGCGTTGACCTACCAAGGGACCGGGCGGCGGCTGATTCTGGCGCTGAAACACGGCGACCGTCTGGATCTGGTGCCACCGCTTGCCGGTTGGCTGCACCGCGCGGCACTACCGCTGCTTTCGCCTGATATGCTGGTTGCGCCGATACCGCTGCATCGCTTGCGCCTGTTGAAGCGGCGTTATAACCAGTCGGCGCTGTTGTCGCGCGAAATGGCACGAATCGCGCGGTTGGATCATTGCCCCGACCTTCTGCTGCGGTCGCGCATTACCCCCAGTCAGGAGGGGTTGGGCCGCGACGCGCGTTTTGCCAATGTCAACGGCGCGCTGGCGGTGACCCCAAAGCGCAAGGATCTGTTGGCAGGGCGCAAGGTTTTGCTGGTGGATGACGTAATGACCTCGGGGGCGACGCTGGCAGTGGCGGCCGAGGCGTGTATGCGTGCAGGCGCTGCACTAGTTTGTGTGGTCACACTGGCGCGCGTTGCCAAGGATGCCTAAATCCTTATAGTCACCCGCGTTGATAAAGGATGCCCCATGCCGCGCGTAGAGATTTACACCACCCGGACCTGCCCTTACTGCATCGCCGCCAAAAAGCTGCTGCAATCCAAGGGTGTGAACTATACGGAAATCGATGTCGGCAAACAGCCCCAAAAGCGTGCCGAAATGCGCGAGCGCGCGCATGGCCGTCATACCGTGCCGCAAATCTTTATTGACGGAAAACATATCGGCGGCTGCGATGAGCTGCACGCTTTGGAGCATCAGGGCAAACTTGACCCGATGCTGGTGCAGTAACGTGATGCGCGCCGCCCTGATCCAGCTTTCAGTCAGCGATGACCCGGCAGCAAACCTGCCGGTCACGCTGGGGTTTATCCGCGAGGCGGCCGCACAGGGTGCAACATTCATCCTGACGCCGGAATGCACCAATATCCTGTCATCTGACCGCGACCATCAACGCGCCGTGCTGCACCCCGAAGCGACCGACCCGACCCTTGCCGCAATGCGCGCCGAGGCCGCCGCTTTGGGCGTCTGGCTGCTGATCGGCTCGCTTGGGCTGAAAACCGATGACGCGGATGGCCGCTTTGCCAATCGCAGCTTCCTGATCGCCCCCGATGGCACCATAGCGGCACGCTACGACAAGATTCACATGTTTGATGTGAACGTCTCAGAAACAGAGCACTACCGCGAATCGCAAGGGTACCGCCCCGGCGCAAGGGCGGTGCTGGCCAAGCCGCCGTTTGCGGCGGTTGGCATGGCGGTCTGCTATGATGTGCGCTTTCCGCAACTTTTTCGGCGGCTTGCCAAGGCGGGGGCGCAAATCCTGACGGTGCCCGCCGCCTTTAACGATACCACCGGCGCCGCCCATTGGGAAATTTTGCTACGCGCCCGCGCCATTGAAAATGGCTGCTTTGTGCTGGCCCCCGCGCAATGTGGCACCCATGCTGCCCAAACGGGCAAACCCCGCCGCACCTATGGCCATTCGCTGGCCGTGGCGCCTTGGGGCGAGGTTCTGGCGGATGGCGGCATCACCCCCGGCGTGACGCTGGTTGATCTGGACATTTCCGAGGGGGCCAAGGCCCGCGCCCGCGTGCCGTCGCTAACCCATGACCGCGATTTTGAGGGGCCAAGTATCAATGTCTGAATCAACAGATACCTTGGCCGCGTCGCTTTTTTCCGAAGTGTTCATGGCCGACCAGCTTGCGCGAAACCGGATCAGCCGCGCCTTGCCCAAAGGCATGGAAATTTCGCATTTCTCGGTTTTGAACCACCTGTCGCACGTTGCCGAAGAACGCACCCCGGCGCAAATGGCCGCCACATTTCATGTCACCCGGGGGGCAATGACAAATACACTATCAAAGCTGGTTTGGGCCGGACATATTCATATCCGACCCGATTGGGATGATGCGCGGCGCAAGTTCGTTTCCATCAGCCCGTCAGGGCGCGCGGCCCGCGCGGCGGCGCTGGCCTCGTTCATGCCGTTGATCGCTGACATTGTGCGCGATATTGGCACTGAAAAGGTTCGCAACGCCCTGCCCGTGCTGCGTGAATTGCGTGCCCGGCTAGAGGCAGGTGACTGACAACACCCGTCTCGCCAGATCAACGACTTAGCGTTTCACGCTTGTGGTGACGTAGTTCACCGAAAGGTCGCTGTCTGACAACGACCAGCGCCACGCAACCGGGTTGAAAACCATGCCCTTGCGGTCGACCGGATCAAGCCCCGCCTTGCGGATCAGGGCGAAAAGCTCATCCGGGGTGATGAATTTCTGCCATTCATGCGTGCCTTTGGGCAGCCAGCGCATTACCCATTCCGCGCCCACAATCGCCATCATGAAGCTTTTGGGATTACGGTTCAGGGTCGAACAGATCATCATCCCGCCGGGTTTCATCAGCATCTGGCAGGTGGTCAAAAAGCCCTGCGGGTCGGCAACATGTTCGATAACTTCCATGTTCAGAATCACGTCAAACTGCTCGCCCGCCTCTGCCAGCGCCTCGGCCGAGGTGTGGCGATAGTCGATGTCCAGGCCCATCTGTTGCGCGTGCAACTGTGCCACAGGAATATTGCGCGCTGCGGCATCGGCGCCGACCACCGTGGCCCCCAACCGCGCCATCGGCTCAGACAAAAGCCCGCCACCGCAGCCGATATCCAAAAGGCGCAGGCCAGCGAACGGCTTTGGCGTTTTCAGGTTGCGGTCAAATTCGCAGGCGATCTGCGTCGATATATAGTCCAGCCGGCAAGGATTCAGCATATGCAGCGGTTTGAACTTGCCGTTCGGGTCCCACCATTCGGCTGCCATTGCCTCGAATTTAGCCACTTCGGCCGGATCGACGGTATTTGTTGCCGCTTGCATACCATTCCTCGCATATCTGCGCCCGCACCCCGTGGCGGGCAATCATTTCCCGTTATATAGTCTGATGATGGACAGAACCGCAGGCCAAAAGCGCACACCCGGCGCCTTTCTTTACCCGCCGATCGAACCCTTCGATCAGCGCATGGTGGATGTGGGCGACGGACATCGCCTTTATATGGAACAATCGGGCCATCCGAATGGCCAACCGGTGGTTGTTTTACATGGCGGGCCGGGGGGCGGATGCAGCCCCGCGATGCGCCGTTATTTCGATCCGGCGGTTTACCGGGTCATCTTGTTTGACCAGCGCGGCTGCGGCCTGTCGCGCCCGCATGCCAGCATCGAGGCCAATACCACTTGGCATCTGGTCGACGACATCGAGCGGATCCGCACCCTGCTTGAGATTGACGCCTGGATGGTGTTTGGCGGCAGCTGGGGCGCGACCCTCGCGTTGCTTTATGCGCAGG
This sequence comes from Phaeovulum sp., assembly GCF_047638075.1. Lineage (NCBI taxonomy): Bacteria > Pseudomonadati > Pseudomonadota > Alphaproteobacteria > Rhodobacterales > Paracoccaceae > Phaeovulum > Phaeovulum sp. The sequence goes on along the minus strand of NZ_JBLJBV010000089.1, from coordinate 2,329 downwards.
CGCACCCCGACCGGGTGCAACATCTGATTCTGCGGGGCGTATTTTTGGCCATGCAAACGGAACTGGATTGGTTCTACGGCGGCGGCGCGGGTGCCTTTTTCCCTGACCTATGGGCCAATTTTTGCCGCCCCATCCCCGAGGCCGAACGCGGCGATCTGATTGGCGCCTATCACCGCCGCCTGTTTTCAGGCAACTGGGCCAGTGAGGCGCAACACGCGCGCCTGTGGGCGCAATGGGAAAACGCCCTGGCCAGCGTAGACCATGACGGCCCGCCCGGCGAGGCCCCCGCCGATTACGCCCGCGCCTTTGCCCGGCTGGAGAACCATTATTTCGTCAATAACGCCTGGCTGGAAGAAGACGGCCAGATCCTGCGCGACCGCGCCAGAATCGCACATATTCCGGCGCATATCGTGCAGGGCCGGCTTGATATGATCTGCCCCCCCGTTTCGGCGTGGCGGCTGGCTGACGGATGGGACCAGGCCACGTTGCAGATGGTGCCTGCCGCAGGTCATGCCCTGTCGGAAATAGGAATAAGTGCGGCGCTGTTGCGGGTGATGAACCGGCTGCGCGAATAGCGCGCGACACAGATCATGATGAATTTGCAGATAGGCTTGCAGACTCGGACGGGTTGGCCTATACGGCCTTCAACAGCGGCGCTGCGGGGTCCAAACTCGCAGCCCACCGGGAAATATCAACGGGCCGCGACGGCCCGTTTTTTGTTTTGAGGCATCCCAAACGATGACCGAACTTATTGCTAAAACCGCCATCGACCGGCGCCTTGCCGAGATCGTCACCCCGACCATTGAAGGGTTGGGGTATGAACTGGTGCGCATTCGCCTGATGAGCGGCAAAATCGCCACCTTGCAAATCATGGCCGACCGTCCCGACGGTGGGATCAACGTCGAGGATTGTGCCAAGATCTCGACCGCCGTATCCGCCATCATGGACGTCGAAGACCCGATCGAGAGCAACTATACCCTTGAGGTCTCGTCGCCCGGCATCGACCGCCCGCTGACCCGTCTGAAGGATTTTGATATCTGGATCGGCTATGAAGCGCGGCTTGAAACGACCGAATTGATCGACGGGCGCAAACGGTTCAAAGGTGTTCTGGCCGGAACCGAAGGCGACGAAGTACTGATAACCATCGACGAAGGCACCATCGGGCTGAAGTTCGATTGGCTGGACGATGCGAAACTGATCCTGACTGATGAATTAATCGCTGAAATGCTGCGCGCCCGCAAGGAAGCCGGCATCATCGACGAAGACAAGTTCGACGATATCGAAACCGAAACCGATTCCCCCGACCCCGAGGAGGCGTGAGCAATGGCAATTACTTCTGCCAACCAGCTTGAACTGTTGCAGACGGCCGAGGCCGTTGCGCGCGAAAAGATGATCGACCCGGATCTGGTGATCCAGGCGATGGAAGACAGCCTCGCGCGGGCTGCGAAATCGCGCTACGGGGCCGAAATGGACATTCGCGTCGCGATTGACCGCAAGACCGGCCGCGCGCGTTTTACCCGTGTGCGCACCGTTGTCGAGGATGACGCGGTCGAGAACTATCAGGCGCAGGTAACCGCCGCTCAGGCCAAGCAATACCTGGCTGATCCGCAGATCGGTGACGAGATCGTGGACGAGGTTCCCCCGGTTGATCTGGGCCGGATCGCCGCGCAAAGCGCCAAACAGGTGATCTTGCAGCGCGTCCGCGAAGCCGAGCGTGACCGCCAGTTCGAAGAATTCAAGGACCGCAAGGGCACGATCATCAACGGCATGGTCAAGCGCGAAGAATACGGCAATATCATCGTCGATATCGGCCGGGGCGAGGCGATTTTGCGCCGCAACGAAAAGATCGGCCGCGAAAGCTATCGCCCGAACGACCGGATCCGCGCCTATATCAAGGACGTGCGCCGCGAGGCGCGGGGCCCGCAGGTCTTCTTGTCGCGCACCGATCCGCAGTTCATGGCCGAGCTGTTCAAGATGGAAGTGCCGGAAATTTATGACGGCATCATCGAAATCAAGGCCGTTGCGCGTGACCCCGGTTCGCGTGCGAAGATCGCGGTCATCAGCTATGACAACTCGATTGACCCGGTTGGCGCCTGCGTCGGTATGCGCGGCAGCCGCGTTCAGGCTGTGGTGGGTGAATTGCAGGGTGAAAAGATCGACATCATCCCGTGGAACGAAGATCAGGCGACCTTCCTGGTGAACGCCCTTCAGCCTGCCGAGGTGTCAAAGGTCGTCATCGACGAAGAAGCCAACCGGATCGAAGTGGTGGTGCCTGATGAGCAACTGTCACTGGCAATCGGGCGGCGCGGCCAGAACGTGCGCCTTGCCA
>NZ_JBLJBV010000088.1:0-3986 GCF_047638075.1 Phaeovulum sp. | reverse complement strand
TTCTGCTCAAAGCCCGGCAGGCCGGCCTCATAGGTTGCGTAAAGGGCGTTTACCAGACCGTCCCCGAAGGCATAGGCGTAGACGTAGAAGGGCGAGTGGACGAAATGCGGAATATAGGCCCAGAAGGTTTCATACCCGGGCATGAATTCAATCGCATCGCCCAGGCTTTCGGCCTGAACGCTCATCCACAACGCGTTGATGTCATCGGGCGTCAGTTCGCCTTGGGCGCGGGCGGCGTGCAGTTTGCATTCGAAATCGTAGAACGCGATCTGGCGAACCACGGTATTGATCATATCCTCGACCTTGCCGGCCAGCAGCGTCTTGCGCTCTGCCGGGGTCTGGGCGGCATCAAGCAGGCGGCGGAAGGTCAGCATTTCACCAAAGACGCTGGCGGTTTCGGCCAGGGTCAGTGGCGTTGCGGCCAAAAGCTCCCCCTGATCGGCGGCCAGGACCTGATGGACGCCGTGGCCCAGTTCATGCGCCAGCGTCATCACATCGCGCGGTTTGCCCAGATAGTTGAGCATGACATAGGGGTGAACGGTGGTGACGGTCGGGTGCGCAAAAGCCCCCGGCGCCTTGCCCGGCTTCACGCCCGCGTCGATCCAGCCTTTGGTGAAAAACGGCTTGGCCAGCGTTGCCATTTCCGGTGAGAAGGCGGTGTAGGCCGACAAGACCGTCTCGCGCGCCTCGGGCCAGTTGATGGTGCGTGGGGCTTCGGTGGGCAGCGGGGCGTTGCGATCCCAGACTTGCAGCTTGTCCAGCCCCAGCCATTTCGCCTTCAGGCGGTAATAGCGGTGCGACAGTTTCGGGTAGGCCGCAACAACGGCATTGCGCAGCGCCTCGACCACCTCGGGTTCGACGTGGTTTGCAAGGTGGCGCCCGTATTGAGGGGTTGGCATCTTGCGCCAGCGGTCCTCGATTTCCTTTTCCTTGGCCAGGGAATTGTGGATCCGTGCGAACAATTTGGTATGGGCGCCAAAGACTTTGGCCAGTGCGCGCGCGCCCGCCTCGCGTTGGGTGCGGTCATGATCCGACAGCAGGTTGAGGGTGGATTCGATGTTCATCACCTTGCCGTCCACGGTAAATTCCAACCCGGCGGTAGTTTCATCAAACAGCCGGTTCCACGCGGCGGCGCTTACAACAGATTGATCGTGAAGAAATTTTTCCAACTCATCGGAAAGCTGATGGGGGCGCATGGCGCGCATCCGGTCAAAGACGGGTTTGTAGCGGGCAAGCCCCGCATCGGTGAACAGCTTTTGATAGGCAGCCTCGTCTATGCGGTTGAATTCGAGGCTGAAAAACACCAGCGGCGTGGTGAAATTGGTGATCTTGTCTTGCGCGTCGGCCATGAATTTTGCGCGCGCGGCGTCAAGGGTGTTTTGGTAATAGCGCAGCCCGGCGTAGGACATGATCCGCCCGGCCGTCACGTCGATCGCCTCATAGCGGGCGATGCATTGGGCCATATCAGCGGCGCTGAGGGTCGCCAGTTTGCCCTCATAATCGGTGGCGAAACTGGCGCAGGCGGTTTCCAGCCAGCCCATGTCGCGGGTCAGTTCAGGCGCGTCGGGGGCGGTATAAAGGTCGCTCAGGTCCCATTCGGGCAGGTCACCAAAACCCCCGGCACTAATGTTGGCGTCAAAAACGGGGTGGGGCAGGGGCAGGGTCATGGCATCCTCATTTTGCTTTTCACAACAGATAGGGGCGTGAAGGGGGCAGGTGCAAGGGAGGGGGGTGAACATCTGACCCGATTGAAGAGAAATGATCGGGGGTGCTGCCTTTATCGCGTTTGCACGCGGCGGGTTTAGCCAAGCTGCGCGTCAAACAAGGCGGTGGCGGCATCATAAAACCGCGTGCGACTGACAGAGGTTTCCATCATCACCTCATGTTCGGCACCGCTGATCAGGTCCAGATGCCCCCCCCGCCATTCCGCCATGCGGGCGTGGACGGGTGCGGTGTCAATGATGCGTTCCCTTGTGCCAAGGGCGGTGTAGCAGGGCAAGTTCAGCGCAGGCAGCGTGGCAAGGTTGGCACATTCGTCCAACGCCTCAGACAGCCAGCGCACCGTTGGTCCGGCAAGCGATAGCGCCGGATCATGGGCCAATTGGCCCAGCATGAAGGCCCACATGGAGGCGTCAGTTGTCAGCTTGTTTGTGCTGAACGCACAGTTGTACACATAGGCGGTGCTGCTTGTGCTGGGGGCGTAGGCCTGCCCCAAAGGGCCATTTGCCAGCGCGCGCACCAATGCAGCAACAACCGGGCGTATCTGCCTCGGCATGCGGATGCCCCACATCGGGGCCGAAAAAGCGGCGGCCCTGACGTCAAGGCCATTGAAGAGCGCGCGCAAGCCAATGGCCCCGCCCATCGAGTGGCCCAGCAAAAAGAACGGGCGCGGCAATTCCAACGCCTCGGCTGCGGCGATAACGGCGGCCAGATCCAGCTGATAGTCCGAAAACCGCATAACGTGGCCTTTGGCGGGATCGGCAAGCAGGCGGTCTGCCAGCCCCTGACCGCGCCAGTCAACCGCCAGCATCGCATAGCCCCGCGCGGCCAGTTCCGCCGCAGCGGGGCCGTATTTCTCAACATATTCCGTGCGGCCGGTCAACAACAGCACCGTGCCCTTCTGTCCGCCCGCTGCCCCCTGCGACCAGGCTGCGATACGGATGCGCACACCGTCTGCGGCGTTTAGCCAATAGGCACGCCCGCCTTTCGGCGCGCGCGCGATAGTGTCATGCAGAGGGGCCGCGTCCATCAGGACAGCGCCGACCCCAGTTGCATCGCCAGCCCCATGGAGCCGTCGATCTTCAACTTGCCGGTCATGAAGGCCATTGTCGGGTTTACATCGCCCGACAAGATGCCCTTGAAGGTGTCCGCATCAGCGATCAATGTCACTTCGGCCTCTTCGTCACCCGCGCGCACGCCATTGGCATCGACTATGATCGAGCCTTCATCCGTGATCACAAATTTCGCCGTTGACGAAAACCCGTCTTTCAGTTTTTCGCTTAAGGCGGCTACGGCCGCGTCGATAACGTCGCTCATCAGTTCCTCCAATTGTGAATGCCGGGGTATCGCTTTCTTCGGCACTTGGGTTACAACCTAGCTATGCGCGACCGGTTGGCCCACCACAAATATATCGTTGCGGCACTTTGTGCCGTATTTTTTGCCGCGGCGTCGGTTCGGGCTGAAACGGCGGGGCTGGATGCTTACTTTGCCGAACTGGCCGATCCGGATTTTGCCGGATGGCAGCGCGCCGAATCCGATATTCGGCGGGCATGGTCGCGGTCAGGGTCCGCGGCGATGGATCTTTTGTTGAAACGCGGCGAGATGGCCCTGGATGAGGGCGACGTGTCCGCCGCGATAGAGCATCTGACCGCCCTGACCGACCATGCGCCAGATTTTGCCGAAGGCTGGAATGCCCGCGCGACGGCTTATTTCATGAACGGAAATTATGGCCCCGCCATGGCAGACATCGCGCATGTCCTGGAATTGGAGCCGCGCCATTGGGGTGCATTGGCGGGGTTGGGGTCGATTCTGGACGACATCGGGCAAAACCGGCGCGCGCTGGCGGCTTACCGGGCCTCCTTCGCCTTGCATCCTCATCAGCAGGATGTGAAAGACGCCATTGATCGGCTGGAACGCGGGCTTTCGGGCACCAGCCTTTAAGGAGAGCCAATGGCGGAGCAGCGTATAACGGCGGTCCTTGGGCCGACGAACACCGGCAAAACCCACTACGCGATAGAACGGATGCTGGCGCATCGCACCGGGGTCATCGGCCTGCCGCTGCGTCTTTTGGCGCGCGAGGTTTATGACCGTATCGTGGCGTCGCGCGGCCCGTCGTGCGTCGCGCTGGTGACCGGTGAAGAACGGATCGTGCCCGACCGGGTGCAATACTGGGTCTGCACCACCGAGGCGATGCCCGAAGCCATCGGCGCCGATTTCGTTGCCATCGACGAAATTCAGCTATGCGCCGATCCGGAACGCGGCCACAT
>NZ_JBLJBV010000087.1:0-15830 GCF_047638075.1 Phaeovulum sp. | reverse complement strand
GTCGCTCGGTATCGCTGCCATATCCGGTTTCCTCGATGGCAAGTATTGCTCTTAACCCCTAGCCTGCCAAGTGCCGCAGCCCCTGCGTCACATCGGTGCGAACCGCCAGCCGCAGACCCGGGTCATCACCCGCACGAAGGGCTGCAAGGATGATCCGGTGATGGCGGGGCGGTTCGTTTCTGGGGATACGGCCATAGAGTGCGCGCATGGTCGGCCCAAGTTGTAGCCAGACGGTCTCAATGATCGCCAGCATAGCCGGGGCTTGGGCGCGCAAGTAAAGTGTGCGGTGAAACTCCAGATTGGTACGCACATAGCCTACGGCATCCTGCTTGGCCACGGCTTCGGCATTTGCCGCGTTGATCGTTGCCAGGCGGTCAATCAGTGCCAAATGTGCACGCGGCAGGGCGCGGCTGGCCAGTTCTGGCTCAATCAGTGCACGCAGCGCCGCCAGTTCCTCGATCCGGTCGGTCGAAAGTTCTGGCGTTGCCACCCTGCCCGAGGATGATAGCATCAGCGCGCCTTCCGCCACCAGTCGGCGCAGCGCTTCGCGGGCGGGGGTCATCGAGACGCCATAAGCCTTGCCCAGCCCGCGTAGCGTCAGGCCTTCGCCGGGTGCCAGTTCACCATGCATGATCTGTTGGCGCAGGCTTCTGTAAACCCGGTCATGGGCGGCAAGATTCTGGTCAGACGGGCGGGCGATAACGGGCATGGCGTCAACGTGATCACAAACCCGTAGCAGCGTCAATCACGAAACCGGACCGCGTGGAGCGCGCTGCCATGGCGTTTCAGCCAGGCCCGTTCCGGCGCATGACCGGGGCGCAGCCGCTCGACCACGGCCCAGAAGGCCGCAGAGTGGTTCATCTCAACCAGATGCGCCACTTCGTGTGCCGCAACATATTCCAACACCCCCCGAGGCGCCAAGATCAACCGCCAGTTATACATCAGGCTACCGTCAGAGGTACATGATCCCCAGCGCGAACGTGTGTCACGCAATGTCAAACGTCTGTAAGAGCGCCGCAGCGTCGCCGCATAGCGGTCTGTCGCGCCTTGCAGCTGCTGGCGCGCGGCCAGCTTGACAAAGGCCTCGACGCGGGCCCCCACACGTTCTGCGTCAGGCGGCACGATCAGGCTGGCACCCTCAATTCTGGGTGCCCGCACCGCACCGGCCTCAATCAAAAGATCCTGTCCCTGAAAGGGAAGCGTCATCCCCAGCCTCACCCTGCGCACTGAGGTCATCGTCGCCAGCACTTCACGCAGCCAATCGGCCTTGTCGTGCGCAAAGGCACGCGCCTCGGCCTCTCGTGCAAAACGGGGTAACGTTAGGGTAACGCGGCCGTCAATGCGCGAAACCCGCAGGCTGAACCGGCGGGCGCCGGCAGAGCGACGCAGTACCACTTCGACTTCGGGGGTGCCGGGTATCACAAACTGGGTCAAACGCTCTCCTTGGGCCGGATGAGGGATTTATGGCGCAAAAGCCTTTGACACCCCGCATTCATTGTGGCAGTTGGCGTCGACTCTCTGAATAAGAGCGATGCTAGGAGATTTCCATGCCGAAAGAGGAATGGGGCATAAAACGCCTCTGCCCGCATTGCGCGAGCCGGTTCTATGATCTGACCAACGACCCGATGACCTGCCCGGTCTGCGGTGCCAGCTTTTCCGCTGAAAGCCTGCAAATCGGTCGTGGCCGGGTAATTGCGGCAGACAAGGCCAGTACCAGCACAACTGCGGCGCCCAGCCAAGACACAACGGATGACGATGATCTCGACGAAGATGGCGGCGAGGTCGATCTTGATGACGATCTGCTAGAAGACGATGACGACGATGATACTGTCTCGCTTGACGATATCGCTGATGTCAGCTCTGGCGACGACGATAGCTGACCATCAACGGCTGCAAAAACAAACAGGCGTGGGGCGTTTCCCCGCGCCTGTTTGCGTTTTGATGGCAGACTTGGCGGCCGCTGGTTTTCCCTTTGAAAACCTGATGACAGAGACAAAATTCCTCTTGCGCCCCACCCGGCAACTGCCTATACGACGCCCCACGCGGTTGTCCCAAATCCGCGTGTCGTGGGGTCATAGCTCAGTTGGGAGAGCGCTTGAATGGCATTCAAGAGGTCGGCGGTTCGATCCCGCCTGGCTCCACCAAATTTCTCGATTGAATTGGTATTTCCACCGATGCGCCTAGCGGGCGACTGATTAGTGCTGTTCGCCTTCGCGCGGCATCGGTCTGCTGCTCTGCATTATTCATCCGGGCACGCGGCACGGAGAAAAGGATTTGTGCCCGATTAGCGCCCCTCAAATATTGCTGGCCGTTTTTCAAGAAACGCCATCAGGCCCTCATTGAAATCGCGCGTCGCGCCACATTGCCCTTGGGATTGCGCTTCAAGTGCCAGCTGCACCCTAAGATCGTTACCATATCCCCCGCGCAGGGCCTGCTTTATCGCGCGGTAGGCGACGGTTGGCCCCTGCGCCAGATGCGCGGCACGGGCACGCCAGTGGCGGATGAAATCGGCCTCGGGGACCGCTTCCCAGATCATTCCCCAGTCGGCAGCCTGTTTTGCGGGGATCTTGTCGCCAAAAAGCATCGCACCCATTGCCCGCGCAAATCCGATCTGTCGCGGCAGCCACCAGGTTCCCCCCGCATCTGGCATCAGCCCAATCCGGGTAAACGCCTGAATGAAGGTGGCATTCTCTGATGCGATGACCACATCGGCGGCCAAAGCAATGTTTGCGCCCGCCCCCGCCGCAACACCGTTCACAGCGGTGATGGTCGGCACGGGGCAGTCATAAAGCGCGCTTAACAGGGGTTCGTATTCATCCCGCAACAAGCGTTCCAGATCCAGCCCTGCGCTACCCTTACTGTCGCCCAGATCCTGCCCGGCACAAAACGCCCGCCCCGCCCCCGTCAGCACGACCGCCCGCGCCTCGGCGCCGCCACGGTGCAGCGCCTCGGTCAGTTCAGCGCGCATTCGCGTGCCGAGCGCATTCATCACGTCGGGGCGGTTCAGCGTGACGACTGCAATGTCGTTAGCCAGTTCATAGCGGATTTCCTGATAGGGCATCGCAGGCGTTCCTCGGCTGATTTTCCGACACCCTAGCGTGATGGCCCGTTACAGGCAAAGCGGAACGGCGCGTCACTCCTCCAGAAGTTCAGCCAGACGGGCGCTTTCTTCGCGCGACAACGGAGGCGCTGCGGCGGTTTCAACCTTGCGGCGCGACCGGACAAAGACGAACGCCCCACCCAGCGCCAGCAGCAATGCCACCGGGCCCGTGTACCACAGGATCAGGTTAGAGCCCGTCGCCTCGGGTTCAAACAATACATATTCGCCGTAGCGGTCCGTCACAAAGTCCAACACCGCATCGTCGCTATCCCCTGCGACCAACCGTTCACGCACCAAAAGCCGCAGATCGCGTGAGATGTCGGCGTTGGATTCGTCAATATTTTCGCCCTGGCAAACGGGGCAACGCAGCACCTTTGCAATTTCGCGGGCGCGCGCCTCCAGGACCGGATCGGACAGCACTTCATCGGGTTGCACGGCCAACGTGGGGCTCGCGCTGAGAAGAGGCGTCAGCGCCAGCGCCATCAGCAGGGCGATACGTCTAAGCATGGGCTACTCCGCCGGGGTTGCGGCCAGGGTGGCCTGTTTGCGCGCCCCTGCCGCCACGCGGTAACGCCGGTCTGAAAGGCTAAACGCACCGCCCAGGGCCATCAGCCCAAGGCCCGCCCAGATCCAGTTGGCGAAGGGCTTGATATAGGTGCGCACCGCATAGCCGCCGCCCTGCTGCGCATCACCGATCACCAGATAAACGTCGCCGGTAAAACGCTGATCAATCGCGGCTTCGGTGGTGGGCATCGCCTGCACCGGGTAGATCCGTTTTTCGGGGTGCATTACGGCGGTGACCTTGCCGCCCTCACGCACCACCATGGTGCCAACCGTTGAGGTATAGTTTGGCCCCTGCACCTCATTCACGGCATCCAGCGTAATCTCATACCCGCTAACAGTAAACGGCACACCTATTTGGGCCACGCGAATATCTTCAGAGTCCCAAGCGGTCAGCAGCGCAATACCGATGAACGTGACACCCAGCCCGCCATGCGCCAGCGCCTTGCCCCAGTCAGCGCGCGGCAACCGTGAAAGCCGCGCCGCCTTGCGTCCCGCACGCACCCACAGCTCTGTCAGCGCACCAAACACCAGCCAACTGCCCAGGCCGGCCCCGACCAGACCAATTGTCGACCGGTTGGTGCCGATCGCCCACACCAGCGCAACCACCGCCAGCGCCAGTATCATCGCTGGCACCAAGGGCTTTATCGCCCGCGCAAGTCGGGCACGTTTCCACGGCATCAGCGCGCCAATCGGCAGTACAATCGCCAAGATCAGCATGAACGGCGTGAACGCCTTTTCAAAGAACGGCGCGCCAACCGACAGTTTGCGCCCCCAGGCCATTTCCGCAACCAAAGGCCAGACCGTCCCCACGAAAACCACCAGCGCCGCCACCGCCAACAGGATGTTGTTCACCACCAGTGCAGTCTCACGGCTGACCATGCCAAAGACGCCCTTGGCCTGCATCGTGCCCGCACGCGCCGCAAACAATGTCAGCGCACCGCCCACGAAAACCGCCAGCAGCACCAGAATATAGACCCCGCGTTCTGGGTCAGAAGCAAAGCTGTGGACCGATGTAATCACCCCGGAACGCACGATAAACGTGCCGATCAGGGAAAAGCCAAAGGCCAATATCGCCAAAAGAATGGTCCAGCTTTTCAGCGCCTCGCGCTTTTCAACCACAATGGCCGAATGCAGCAGCGCAGCAGCCAAAAGCCACGGCATGAATGATGCGTTCTCGACCGGGTCCCAAAACCAGAACCCGCCCCAGCCCAGTTCATAATACGCCCACCAGCTGCCCAGTCCGATACCGATGGTCAGAAAAATCCATGCGGCCAGCGTCCAGGGGCGCACCCAACGTGCCCAGGCAGCATCAACGCGCCCTTCGATCAGCGCGGCCACGGCGAATGAAAACGCCATCGAAAGCCCGACATAGCCAAGGTAAAGAAACGGTGGATGAAAGGCCAAACCGGGGTCTTGCAACAGCGGGTTCAGGTCTTGGCCGTTGAACGGGGGCTGTGCCAAGCGGATAAACGGGTTCGAGGTGAACAGGATAAACCCCAAAAATGCAGCCCCGATCGCTGATTGAACCGCCAGCACCCGCGCCCGCAGCCGGGGCGGCAAAGCCCCGCCAAACCACGCCGCCGCTGCCCCAAAGCCGGACAGAATCAGTACCCACAGCAGCATGGAGCCTTCGTGGTTACCCCAAACGCCCGAGATTTTGTAAAGCATCGGCTTGTCTGTGTGCGAATTGGCAAAAACCAATTGCACGGAAAAATCCGACGTGACGAAGGAATAGGTCAGTGCCGCAAAAGACGCCGCGATCAGCAGGAATTGCGCCGAGGCCGCCGGGTCGGCTACCGCCATCCAGCCGCGCCATCCCTGCCACGCGCCAATCATTGGCACAACAGCCTGAATGATCGCCACGCCAAAGGCCAGAATCAGGGCAAAATGGCCAAGTTCAGCAATCATCTCATATCCTCCTGTTCGCGCCGGTGATCATAGTGCGATGCGGGGCCGGGGCCAATGGGGATGCGCGTTGTTGTCGCGGAGGTGATCGAAAATGGGGGCCACGCGGCCCCCAATCAGACAAATCGGCCAGATTGCCCCTTCCTCACCCCGCCTTGTTTTGGCGCCACTCGGTCAGGGCCGGGTTCTCAGCCTCGATCGGCAGGGTGGCGGGTGGGGCGCCCTGACCCCCGGGTGGCGCGGCCGGGCGGACGCGGAAATAATGTGCCTCCCGGGCCCCGAAATAAAAGCTGACCACTGCCCCCAACAGCCACCAGAGCGGTTCGGGCACATAGCCAAGCCCCACCATCCGCTGCGCAAAGGTAACCGGGTCAACCATGGCCGAAATGAACAGCGCCAGCGTGCCCAAGGCCAGCATCGGGCGGGGCATCCGGTTCAGACCGTTCACAAAGCGGTCGAACCAGCCGGGCCGGACATATTGAAACTCTGCCCCATGCTCATCAAGCGCGGCGATATAGGCGGCTTGTGAGGCTTCCATTTTTTTGGTTGCGTTCGGGGTCAATACCTCGGCCAGACCAACAGCGGCATTTCCAAGCGCCGTGGTGGCCGCCGACCCCCCGATTATCTTGTCAATTAGCCCCATGCTGCCACCCGCGCGTTGTGTTCCGCCGCAGTCAGATGGAACCTGGCCGAGATGAATTCTTCTGCCCGTAAAATCCACCCCCCCTTTCCACCACCCTGTCTGCGGGCGTATTTGCGGCTGGCGGGGCGGGCGTCGGCAAGCGAGTAGTAATAGTTGCGCCGCGCAATGCCGTAGGCATCGACCAGATGATCAGGGGCCGCCGCCATCGCGGCGTGGGCCGCACGATATGTCAATGGGCCCAGCACACCATCGGCTTGCAGATCATGCCCCATTTCACCCAGCAATACCTGCAACACCCGCACCGCATTCGCGCCGGAATTGACATACATATCAAAAACAGATGCCTGCAGCGGGGCCGGTAGCCCGCCCAGCCCCGGCGCCTCAAAGTAATGACGAACAAAGATTTCTTGCGCTTTGGCGCGGGTTAGCGCGCGCACATCGGCCTCGGTCACGCGGCCATCATGGGTCAGGTCCAGCCCCAGCCGCTTTAGCGTGCCCAGCGTCACGCCGTATTTCGTAGCCCCGCCCGGATCGGCGGGATCATTCACAAAGCCCCCTTCGCGGGCGACTATTTCCTTGGCAATTTCCTGAACGGATTTCATGGCGGTTTCCCCTTGGCTTTCCGGGGTAAAATCCGCCACTTTCCGTTAACGCCCCACCAAAGGGGCGTACGCTTAGCTGTTAGGGTCTTGGTAGACGCCCTGTTCTTTCAGCGCGTCAATCACTTCGGCGGGCATATAGCTTTCATCGTGCTTGGCCAGAATCTCTTGGGCCACGAACACGTCGCCCTCCATCTTGCCAGTGCCGATCATGCCCTGATTCTCGGCAAAAAGATCAGGCAGCACGCCTGCAAAGCGCACCGGGATCGTCGCCCCGCCATCGGTGACATTAAAGGTGATCACCTCGCTTTCGCCGCGTTTAAGCGTGCCGATCTCTACCAGGCCGCCGATGCGGAACGTCTCGTCAGCCTTCGGCGGGTCCTGCACGACCTGCGTGGGCGAGCGGAAAAAGTTGATCCCATCACGCAGCGCGTAACCGATCAGCGCTGTTGAAACCACCAACGCCAGCGCTGTCACCAGCAAAATCTGGATCCGGCGTTTCTTCTTGAGACTTCTCATCGTCACTCCTTACGGGAACACTGGCGCCAGCATCAGCCCCGCAGTTTCGTCGTTCCCCAACATCAGGTTGGCGTTTTGCAACGCCTGCCCGCTGGAGCCCTTGGCCAGGTTGTCCAGCGCCACAATTACCAACGCGCGCCCCGCGATCCGGTCCGCGACCACACCAACATGCACGAAATTGGACCCCCCAACCGACCGTGTCGAGGGGAGTGCGCCAATGGGTAGCACCTGCAAAAACGGCTCATCAGCATAGGCCGCCCCAAGCGCGGCATGAATTTCGGCCGCCTCGCCCCGCACATAGACCGTCGCCAGAATTCCACGGTTGAAGGGCATCAGATGCGGGGTGAACTGCACCTTGACCTGACGCCCCGCCAAGAGGCTGAATTCCTGATCAAATTCCCCAAGATGGCGGTGCGTGCCGCCGGCTGAATAGGGATGTGTGCCACCCGACAATTCGGCATGAAGCAGGTTTTCCTTCAGGCTGCGCCCCGCCCCTGATACCCCTGCCTTCAGGTCGATCACAATCTCGTCAAGATCAATCACCCCGGCCGAAATCAACGGCCGGATCGCGTATTGCCCCGCCGCCGCGTTACAGCCGGTGCCCGCCACCAGCCGGGCGTTGCGAATCTGGTCACGGTAAAACTCGGTCAGGCCATAAACCGCCTCGGCCTGCAAATCCGGGGCCGAGTGCGGTTTGCCATACCATTTTTCATATTCCGCCGGATCACGCAGCCGAAAGTCTGCCGACAGGTCCACCACCTTCAGGTTTCGTGGCAAAGCCGCAATCACCGCCTGACTGGTTGCATGCGGTAGCGCGCAAAACGCCAGATCGACGGCAGAAAAATCAATCACTTCGATCTTTTGGAGCGCGGGCAGCGGCAGGTGGCGCAGATGCGGAAAAACATCGCCCATTGCCATGCCCGCCTTGCGGTCGCCTGACAGCGCGGTGATACGCATGGTCGGATGGGTGGCAATCAGGCGGACAAGTTCAGCCCCGGTATAGCCCGAGGCCCCAAGTATGGCGATGTTCTGGGTCATGATCTGCTCCGTCAAAGTCGCGTTTCAGATGCCCGAGCGCGCCCCACCATGCAAGAAGTTTGTAGCACGGGGTCATGCGCTGGGGCTGTTGCGTCAGGCCGCCTCAAAACGAATGCCACGGCGCAGGAATTGGGTTGCGTGACTGGACACCGACACCGGATCCCCCGTCGTCAGATACCGTGAAACCGTGCCCGACCCCCGGAAATCAGGGCGGCGGATCAGGTAATCCACCAGGCTTTCGGCCACGAGGTCTGCTTGGCTATAGACCGTCACATCATCCCCCAAAGCCGCCTGAAACACCTTTTGCATCAGGGGGTAATGCGTGCAGCCCAAGATTGCCGCCTGTGGATGCGGCATCCGGCGCTTCAATGCCTCGACATGGCTGCGCACCAGCGCCTCGGCCAGGATCTCATCACCCTGCTCGATCGCATCCACGACACCGCCGCAAGGTTGTGCCTCGACATCGACGCCAATGGCGCGGAACGCCAGTTCGCGCTGAAATGCCCGGCTGGATACGGTAGCAGGGGTGGCAAACAGCGCCACATGCTTGACCGCCACTTCGCGAGGCGGGGAATTGTCACCCCATTGCCTTTCGGTCAGCGCCTCGATCAGCGGCACAAAGACGCCCAAAACCCGCTTATCGGCGGGAACCCAGGTTTCCTGCATCCGTTTCAACGCCGCCGCAGAGGCGGTATTGCAAGCAAGGATCACCAGATCGCAGCCCTCGTCCCACAGCCGTTCGACACCGCGACATGTCAGGTTGAAAATATCATCGCTGTCGCGCACACCGTAGGGTGCATTGGCGTTATCACCGTAATAGACAAAGGCGGTATCCGAGAGGCGCCTGGCCAAGGCCTCATAAACCGTCAAGCCGCCCAGACCGCTATCAAAAACACCAACCGCCATGCCTGCCTCCTACCCGTGAGGGGCCCCGCATTGATGCAGGGCGTTGGCGGTTCATATGCCGTTTGGCGCGGGAAATAAACGGGCGATTATCACGCGGCTGCCACGTCTTGCGGCGCACCCCACCCCCCGCACGGAACACGACCAACAGATCGCCGCAGCGTTTGGCCGCCGGCACCCATTGTCACCCGCCTGACCGCCCAAAGCCGCGAATCGCCAGCGACAGCGAGGCGCGAATGGCGCCGCATCGTCCCGGTTCGTCCTTCACCACCCCCATGGGTAAAGCTGCAGGAATTGCGACCCCTTCGCTGCACCGTTCGGTTGCAGCCGGTTTCCGGCATAGGCGTGTGCCTTGGGCTGTCTGGTCGATTTGTCATCCCGCCAACCCGACCATGAGCGCCAGCGCCAGCGGGCCCTTTGCGTGTGCCAAAGCTCTTGGTCAGACTTCCCTAATCGTTCAGGGAGATGTCGTGCCTACCCATCGGGTGCCTTTTTGCAGGGAATGATCGCAACCAGATGATGGGTCACAAGAACTGACCGGCAAACGCCAGATATCCGTGAAACCTGACTATGAAGTTTATCAAAGATATGTAAGACAGCTTCCGCTATAGTGCCGCGGGTTTCGTAGAAAGTGATCGGGATGGATTGGGACAAACTCAGAATATTTCATGCCGTTGCCGACGCGGGGTCGCTGACTCATGCCGGTGACGGGCTGCACCTGTCGCAATCCGCCGTCAGCCGCCAGATTCGCGCGTTGGAAGAGATGCTGGGCACCACCCTGTTTCACCGCCACGCACGGGGGCTGATTCTTACGGAACAGGGCGAGCTGCTGTTTGACGCCACCTCGACCATGGCCAAGAAACTGGATACCGCTGCCGCACGCATCCGCGATAGCGAAGAAGAGGTGTTTGGCGAACTGAAGGTGACCACCACCACCGGTTTTGGCACGCTCTGGCTGGCGCCCCGGCTGATCAAACTTTACGAAAGATATCCCGATCTGAAGATCGACCTGATGTTGGAAGAACGCGTGCTTGATCTGCCGATGCGCGAGGCCGACGTAGCAATCCGCATGAAAGAGCCGTCGCAGGCTGATCTGATCCGCAAACGTCTGCTGAACATCCAAATGCGGCTTTACGCGTCACAGGACTACCTTGCCCAGCGTGGCACCCCGGCCAGCATGAATGATCTGCGCCGGCATCGCCTGATCTGTCAAAACCCGAACACACCGCAGGTTTACGCCGGTGCAGAGCTGGTCAATCGCCTGTTGGCACATGACATTCCCTCAACGCTAACCGTCAATAACTATTTCGGTGTTTTGCAAGGTGTGCTGAACCATATCGGCATCGGCGTTCTGCCCGATTACCTTACCACGGACTTCCCCAACCTTGTGCGGGTCCTGCCGGAAGTGGAATCGATCGAGGTGCCGGTATTCCTTGCCTACCCCGAAGAACTGCGCCAGTCGCGCCGCATCACCGCGTTCCGCGACTTCGTTCAGGAAGAAATCATGACCTACCGTCGCCGGCAGATAATTGACGCAACCCCAGATTGAGGTGAGGCATACGCGCAACGCATGCCAGATATGATGCATGTGCAGCATGATTTTTCTTGAATGGCTCTCAAACTAGCCCTAGATCGGTCAGTGAAGGCGATGGTTGAGTCTACTCGCATCACCTTCTACCTCCCTGTTGGACTTAGGCCGGGCTTTGCCCGGTCTTTTTTTGCCTCGGACCCAGATTTGCCCTGTTTCGCGGTAAATGACCCTTTCCCCAAATGCCCCCCTGATCTAAGACGCGCAGAAGCTGCACAGGAGGCCCCGATGACCGAGCCCATGATTACCCCCGCGCTGATTGCCGCCCATGGGCTGAAGCCCGATGAATATCAGCGCATCATCGAAATCATCGGGCGCGACCCCACCTTTACCGAACTGGGTATCTTTTCGGCTATGTGGAACGAACACTGTTCCTACAAATCATCAAAGAAATGGCTGCGCACCCTGCCTACCACCGGGCCGCAGGTGATCTGCGGGCCGGGTGAAAACGCGGGCGTTGTCGATATTGGCGATGGGCAGGCGGTCATCTTCAAGATGGAAAGCCATAACCACCCATCCTACATCGAACCGCATCAGGGCGCGGCCACCGGCGTTGGCGGCATTTTGCGCGACGTGTTCACCATGGGCGCGCGGCCCATTGCGGCGATGGATTCGCTGTCGTTCGGTGTGCCTTCGCATCCGAAAACCGCGCATCTGGTAAAGGGTGTTGTCGAAGGCGTGGGCAGCTACGGCAATGCCTTCGGCGTACCCAACCTGGGCGGCGAGGTGCGCTTTCACCGCGCCTATAACGGCAATTGCCTTGTGAACGCATTTGCCGCCGGTCTGGCCGACACGGACAAGATATTCTATTCCGCCGCGTCGGGCGTCGGCATGCCGGTCGTCTATCTGGGGGCCAAGACCGGGCGCGACGGTGTCGGCGGCGCGACCATGGCCTCAGCTGAATTTGACGACACGATCGAGGAAAAACGCCCCACCGTGCAGGTTGGCGATCCGTTCACCGAAAAATGCCTGCTGGAAGCCTGTCTTGAGCTGATGGCATCGGATTCCGTGATTTCGATTCAGGATATGGGGGCGGCCGGCCTGACCTGTTCAGCG
Source organism: Phaeovulum sp. (assembly GCF_047638075.1). Taxonomy (NCBI): domain Bacteria; kingdom Pseudomonadati; phylum Pseudomonadota; class Alphaproteobacteria; order Rhodobacterales; family Paracoccaceae; genus Phaeovulum; species Phaeovulum sp. Next base: position 3,915 of record NZ_JBLJBV010000087.1, on the reverse strand, counting down.
GTTGAAATGGGCGACAAGGGCAATCTGGGCATCCGGCTGGATCTGGACCGTGTGCCGACCCGCGAAAATGCGATGACGGCATATGAGATGATGCTGTCGGAATCGCAGGAACGGATGCTGATGGTTCTGAAACCGGAACGCGAAGCCGTGGCCCGGGCGATCTTTGAAAAATGGGATCTGGATTTTGCCATCGTCGGGGAAACCATCGCTGAAGACAGGTTCCTGATTCTCCACGGCAATGAGGTGAAGGCCGACCTGCCGCTGAAGGCGCTGTCGGGCACCGCCCCGGAATATGACCGCCCCTGGGTCGAAACGCCGCCCGCCGCCCCCTTGGGCGAGGTGCCGCAGATCGGCGCGATTGAGGGGCTTCGGGCGCTGATCGGCAGCCCGAACTATGCGCATAAGGCGTGGGTTTGGGAACAGTATGACACGCAGGTTGGCGGCGACACCGTGCGTCGCCCCGGTCAAGGCGCGGGCGTGGTGCGCGTGCATGGCACCCAAAAGGCGCTGGCCTTCACGTCAGACGTGACACCGCGCTATGTCAAGGCGAACCCCTTTGAGGGCGGCAAGCAGGCGGTAGCAGAAGCCTACCGCAACCTGTCCGCCGTGGGTGCGCTGCCGCTGGCCACCACTGACAACCTGAACTTCGGCAACCCCGAAAAACCCGAAATCATGGGCCAGTTGGTCTTTGCCATCAAAGGCATCGGTGAGGCGTGTCGCGCGCTCGACTTTCCGATCGTGTCGGGCAACGTCTCGCTTTACAATGAAACCGACGGCACCGGCATTCTGCCGACCCCGACCATCGGCGCGGTTGGGCTGCTGACCTCGCTTGACGATCTGATCGCGGGTCAACCCGCCGAGGGTGACATCGCCCTGATCATCGGGGAAACCTTGGGCCACCTTGGGCAATCGGCCCTGTTGGCCGAAGCCTTCGGGATCGAGGCCGGCGATGCCCCGCGTGTTGACCTTGCCGCCGAGCGCAAACACGGTGAATTTCTGCGCGCCCACCGCCAGCATGTGAAAGCCGCGACCGATCTTTCTGACGGCGGCCTTGCGCTGGCTGCGTTTGAACTGGCCGAGGGGGCCGACCTTGGTGTGACCTTGCAGGCGGGCGATATCGCCACCCTCTTTGGTGAGGATCAGGCCCGCTACCTTCTGGCCGTTACCGCCGAAGGAGCCACCGCGCTTGAGGCCGCAGCACAAACAGCCGGCGTGCCGGTGCAACGCGTTGGCAACTTTGGCGGCGATACCGTCCGCTTTGGTGCTGCGTCGGCCCCGCTTGCCGATCTGTCGGCGCTATACCGCAGTGCCTTTGCCGCCGCCGTCACCTAAGCCATCCCGTGGGCATATTCGGCCAGAAAGAAAGCCACCCCGATTTCTCTGGCCAAGCCCCGCAATATGATGCAGCCCTATGGCCGGGTCTTGCAGCGCGGGCGCTTGCGGCTTAGATCTGATGCAACGTTGAAAAGGAGTCCGTCCATGGCAATGGAAGCACAGGACATAGAACATCTTATCAGGGTCCGCTTTCCGGATGCCCAGATCACCATTACCGATCTTGCAGGCGACGGGAATCATTGGGCCGCCGAGGTCGTCGACGAAAGCTTCAGGGGGATGAACCGCGTCCAGCAACAGCGGGCCGTCTATGCCGCATTGAAAGGGGCCATGGATGGGCCCAGCGGCGATCTGCATGCACTTGCACTGACTACTAAAGCCCCGGAATGACAGAGCGACCGACAGGCACGTCCTATGCGCGATCAATCATTGAAATCCAGGCTTGAAAACTGACGCCATTCGCACAAGGTGTGTTGGCAAACAAAAGGACAAACGACCATGACTGCCGCTGACAAAATTCGTGAGACAATCAACAAAAACGATGTCGTGCTGTACATGAAGGGCACAAAGGATATGCCGCAATGCGGGTTCTCCAGCCGCGTAGCCGGGGTGCTGAACTTCATGGGGGTAAATTTCGCAGACGTGAACGTGCTGGCCGATGAAGAGGTCCGCCAGGGGGTCAAGGATTTTTCTGACTGGCCCACCATTCCGCAGCTTTACGTCAAGGGCGAATTCGTTGGCGGCTGTGATATCATCACCGAAATGACCCTTTCGGGCGAGCTGGACACCTTGTTTGAGGCGAAAGGCATAGCCTACGACAAGGAAGCCGCCGAAAAAATCCGCAGCGCAAACGCCTGAACCGCTTTGCGTTCGTTGAAACGCCCCGCCAATGCGGGGCGTTTTTCATTCGCCGTAAGGCACCCAGATCGTCTTCCACTGTGTTGCATGGGACAGAAATTCGCGGCCCTGCGCGCGCCGGCCCTGCCAGTTGCGATTTTCCAACACCCAGGTCGCCTTCATGTTGCCCGCGCTTGCGGCCTCGACCATGGCACCGCCCTCCGGGGTGCCGCAATACCACATTGCCGCCACATCGTCATGCTCTGCCAATGTGCGCGCCAGATCGTCGCGCGGGCCGGTGACGATGTTGACCACGCCCCCCGGCAGATCGGACGTGTCGAACACCTGATAAAGGTCGGTTACCGCCAGCGGCATCCCTTCCGCCGGAATTGCCACCACCCGGTTTCCCATCGCAATCGCGGGCAGCACAAGGCTGGCAAAACCCAATAGTGGCGCAACATTCGGGCAGGCAATACCCATCACGCCAAAGGGCTCTGGCATCGCCAGCGTCACATGCGCTGATTTGGTGGCATGCACCGCACCGTCATATTTGTCAGCCTGCGCGGCATAGTAAAACGCCCGCCTTATCGTCGCCTCAACCTCGGCCCCGGTTCCACCCGCGCTTTCCAGCCGCACCGTGAATTCCGCCGCCCGCGCCGAAAGGTTTTCAGCGATGTAGTAAAGCACCTGCGCACGGTTATGGCCCGTAGCCCTGCCCCAGCCGCTGGCCTTGTGCGCGGCCTCAACCGCGTTGCGGATATCCTTGCGGTTGCCCAAAGGGGCCAGCCCCAGCGGCTTGCCATTGGCCACCACCGCATAGGAATATCCCCCGTCGGGGCGTTTTTGCGCGCCGCCGATATACATCTTGGCGGTGCGATCAATGGGCGCGGGCACCAAACCCGCCCCCGGCGCGGCATCTAGCGGCGCGGTCGCGGTCTCGGGCGTTGCGGGCACGGGCGGCAGGGTCAGATACTCGGCCAGACCTTCGCGCGCCCCTTCACGGCCAAAGCCGCTTTCGCGCATTCCGCCGAAGGCGGCCCCGGCATCGAACAGGTTTGTCGAATTGAGCCAGACCACCCCCGCTTTGACCTTTGAGCAGATGTCCAAAGCCAGCGTGACATTCTCGCTCCAGACCGAGGCGGCAAGGCCGTAGCGGGTGTTGTTGGCCAGTTCCACCGCCTCGGCGGGGGTGCGGAACGTGGTCAGCGTAGCCACCGGGCCAAAGATCTCTTCCATCGCCACAGGGTTCGCGGGGGCCACCCCGGTCAGAAATCCGGGCGCATAGAAACAGCCCGCTGCGGGCAACTGACATTTGGCCTGCACCAGTGTCGCGCCGGCCGCCTGCCCCTGTGCCACCAGATCATGGATGCGCGCCAGTTGCACCGGATGCACGATCGCCCCGATGTCAGTTGACTTGTCCAGCGGATCGCCCAGCCGCAGCTTGGCCAGTCGCGCAGTCAGCCGGGCGGTAAAAGAGTCGGCAATCGCTTCGGCAACCAGAATCCGGCTGCCCGCGCAGCAAACCTCGCCCTGATTGAACCAGATCGCATCCACCACACCCTCGACCGCCGCATCCAGATCAGCGTCAGCGAACACGATGAACGGTGATTTGCCGCCCAGCTCCAAGGTCAGTTTCTTGCCCGTTCCCGCAGTCGCGCGCCGGATCAGCCGCCCCACCTCGGTTGAACCGGTAAAGGCGATCTTGTCCACCTTGGCCGCGACCAGCGCCGCCCCGGTATCGCCATT